>NZ_JBSGBN010000203.1:0-12285 GCF_053601275.1 Streptomyces sp. NPDC004752
CCTAAGGACGTCATACCCGCCCAGCCGGTAACCCTGCTCCTCCCGTGGCACAGGCGACACGACCACCGGGGCAGCGGGCCAGGGCAACTCGGCAGGCCGGAACGGCGGAATCCGTCGCCGTTCCGGCCAGGCCAACAAGGCCGCGAAGACCACCGGGCCGACGCCCGTGACCTCAGTACGGCCGACCCTTCCGCCCCGACACCGCACTCCAAACCACCCCCAACGCCGACATCCCGGCCCAGCCGGTACACCTGCACCTACCGAGGCACGGGCGACACGACCACCGGGGCAGCGGGCCAGGGCAACTCGGCAGGCCGGAACGGCGGGATCCGTCGCCGTTCCGGCCAGGCCAACAAGGCCGACAAGGCCGGGAAGACCACCGGGCCGACGCCCGGTGGCCTCGGTGCGGCAGTGTCGTTCCGTACCGATGTCGTGCTCGTCGGTCAGCGCTCCGTCGGACTCGCTGCGCATGCACTTGTCCCGCGCGGGCGACCACTCGCGCCGGGCGCCGCGCGGCTTGGCTCCGGCGCCTTCTCCGTCGGTGCGGCGGCCGGTGCCCGACCCGGGTGCCATGACCTCGGCTCGGTGCACCGGACGGCCAGGCAGTCGCTGCTCCCCGCCCCGTCGCCGTCGATCCGCGGGGACGCGTCCGCAGGGCGGGTTCAGGCCGCGTCGGCCACCCGGGTGCCGAACGGCGGTTCCAGCCGTGAGGCGCCGGTGACCAGGGCCGCATGGGTCCAGCCGGGTTCGTGCGCGGTCGGCTCGGCGGCGTGGGCGAGGGAGCGGCGGTCGGGATGACTGCCCGCCGGGATCACCGGCCGGACCTCCACCTCGGCCACCAGTCCGCGTGACGTCGCCACCCGCCACATCGAGGCGAGCAGCGTGTCCTCACCGACGAAGGCCGGGGCGGTGCTGGCCGGGCCGCCCGCGACCCGGTAGTGCAGGCGCACCGGCTGCACCGGAACGCCGGCGTCGAGGGCGGCCTGGAAGACGGCCCGGTGGAAGCGGCCCTGCGCCCGTCCGCACCAGGTGCTGCCCTCGGGGAAGGCGACGACCGCGGCACCGCCGCGCAGCGCCTGCGCGATCCGGGCGACGGTGCCGGGCAGGGCGCGCAGCCGGTCGCGTTCGATGAACAGGACGCCGGCCCTGGCCACCAGCGCCCCGGCCACGGGCCACCGGCGGATCTCCGTCTTGGCGAGCATCCGCGCGGGGCGTACGGCGGCCAGCAGCGGGATGTCCAGCCAGGAGATGTGGTTGGCCACCAGGAGCAGACCGCCGGTGGGCGCGGCGGTGCCGGTGACGCGGACCTGGACCCCGGCGGCCCGCACGATCGCCCGGCACCACCGCGCGACCAGCCCGGCGGGGATCCTCCCGCCGAGCGGGGTCAGCACGAGCCCGGTCAGTACCAGGACCGCGACCCCGGTGATCCGCAGGACGGCGCGCGGTAGGGCCGCGGCAGACACCGTCGGCTCCACGCACGCCCCCGGGGTGCAGGGCGCGCTGGGCAGCCAGACGCTCATCAGGCCGGGACGAGCGAGAGGAAGTGCCGCAGATAGCGCGGGTTGACCCGGCGCATCGACAGCAGCACATACAGGTCGGCGACCCCGAAGTCCGGGTCGTGCGCGGGCTCGGAGCAGACCCAGGCGCCGAGCCGGAGGTAGCCGCGCAGCAGTGCCGGCAGCTCGGTCCGCTCGGTCGGCGCCTCGGCGCTCGGCACCCACGGCAGCAGGGGCCGTACCCGGAACTCCTCGGGGGCCAGGTGCTTGGCGCTGACCCGGTGCCAGGTGGCGGAGGCGAGGGCGCCGCCGTCGGCGAGCGGGATGGAGCAGCAGCCGGCCAGCCACTCGTGCCCGCGATCGACCATGTAGCGGGCTATCCCGGCCCAGATCAGCCCGATGACGGCGCCGTCACGATGGTCGGGGTGCACACAGGAGCGGCCGACCTCGACCAGGCCCGGCCGGATACCGTCGAGCGCGGTCAGCTCGAACTCGCCCTCGGAGTAGAGTCGTCCGGCGACCGCGGCCCGGTCCGGCGGCAGCAGCCGGTAGGTGCCGACGACCTGCCCCGTCACCTCCTCGCGCACCAGGAGGTGATCGCAGTAGGCGTCGAAGGGGTCGATGTCGTAGCCCGGCTGCGGTGTGGACAGCAGGGCACCCATCTCCCCGGCGAAGACCTCGTGCCGCAGCCGCTGGGCGGCACGCACGTCGGCCTCATCGGCGGCGAGCGCGACGGTGTAGCGGGTGGGCGCCGCGGGCTGTGGGGGGCGGTCGAGGGTGGAAACGCCGGTCATGGCTCTCTCCTGGTCACGGGCCGGGTCGGCGGAGCGGGCGGCGGTCTGTGGCGTTCGACCGCCGCACCTGTTCTTCCGATGCCGACTGACCTTCGCGTGACGGGCGCAGAGAAACCGGGTGTGAGGTTGTTGAACTGCTCGCTCAGCGGGCGCCGTTCACCGGGCCGCCACGCAGTGCTCCGGCCACGCTCGCGTCGTCGCCGCACCGAGGACACGAACGGGGGAGAGGCCGCTGCTCCCCCCGCGGTTGAAGATCACGATCCACCCTATCCGGGCCGCACAAGCGAGACGGGGCCGGGGAGCACCACTCCCGACCCCGCCCGTCCGCCTCTAGGCGAACGCCTTCAACACGCCCCAGCAGACCCCCAAGGGGCGCGGGGAACTGCGCAACAAGCCACAACCCACCCGCACCCGAAACGAAACCACAGCCCACCCCCCTAGGGGCGCGGGGAACTGCGCAAACCCGCCCCCCGCTACCGCTTCCGCACAGCCCGCAGCCACTCCTTGTTCATGCCCGTGATGGACATCAACGGGACGCCCTTCGGGCAGGCGGTGGCGCACTCCCCGGTGAGCGTGCAGCCGCCAAAACCCTCCTCGTCCATCTGCGCCACCATGTCCAGCACCCGCGTCTCCCGCTCGGGCGCGCCCTGCGGCAGCACGTTCAGATGGTTGATCTTGGCGGAGGTGAACAGCATCGCCGCGCCGTTCGGGCAGGCGGCGACGCACGCCCCGCACCCGATGCACTCCGCGTGCTCGAATGCGAAGTCGGCGTCCGGCTTGGGCACGGGCGTCGCGTGGGCCTCGGGCGCGGCCCCGGTCGGCGCCGTGATGTAGCCGCCGGCCTGGATGATCCGGTCGAACGCCGAGCGGTCCACCACCAGGTCCTTGATCACCGGGAATGCGGAGGCTCGCCATGGCTCGATGTCGATCGTGTCGCCGTCCTTGAAGGACCGCATGTGCAGCTGGCAGGTGGTGGTGCGCTCCGGCCCGTGCGCGTCGCCGTTGATCACCAGGCTGCAGGCGCCGCAGATGCCCTCGCGGCAGTCGTGGTCGAAGGCGACCGGGTCCTCGCCCTTGAGGATGAGTTCCTCGTTGAGCGTGTCGAGCATCTCCAGGAAGGACATGTCGGAGGAGATCCCGTCCACCTCGTACGTGGACATGGCGCCTTCGGCGTCGGCGTTCCGCTGCCGCCAGACGCGCAGGGTGAGCTTCATGCGTAGCTCCGCTGAGTGGGGTGGACGTACTCGAAGACCAGGTCTTCCCTGTGCAGCACCGGGGCCTCGCCGGTGCCGGTGAACTCCCAGGCGGCGGCGTACGAGAACGCGTCGTCCTTGCGGGCCGCCTCGCCGTCGGGCGTCTGGGACTCCTCGCGGAAGTGGCCGCCGCAGGACTCGGCCCGGTGCAGCGCGTCGAGGCACATCAGCTCGGCCAGTTCCAGGTAGTCGACGATGCGGTTGGCCTTCTCCAGCGACTGGTTGAACTCCTCGCCGCTGCCGGGCACCTTGATGCGCCGCCAGAACTCCGCACGGATCTGCGGGATGCGTTCCAGCGCCTTGCGCAGCCCGGCGTCGCTGCGCGCCATGCCGCAGAACTCCCACATGAGTTCGCCGACTTCGCGGTGGAAGGAGTCGGGGGTGCGGTCGCCGTCGACGGAGAGCAGCAGGTTGAGGCGGTCCTCGGTGTCGGCCAGGATCTCCTGGACGACGGGGTGCTCGGCGGTGACCGCCTCCTGGTGCGGATTGCGGGCCAGGTAGCCGTTGATGGTGGCCGGCAGCACGAAGTAGCCGTCCGCCAGCCCCTGCATCAGCGCCGAGGCGCCGAGCCGGTTGGCGCCGTGGTCGGAGAAGTTGGCCTCGCCGACGGCGAACAGCCCGGGGACCGTCGTCTGCAGGTCGTAGTCGACCCACAGGCCGCCCATCGTGTAGTGCACGGCCGGGTAGATGCGCATCGGCACCTCGTAGGGATCCTCATCGGTGATCCGCTGGTACATGTCGAAGAGGTTGCCGTACTTCGCCTCGACGGCCTTGCGGCCCATCCGTCGGATCGCCTCGGCGAAGTCCAGGTACACGCCCTGTCCGCCGGGGCCCACTCCCCTGCCCTCGTCGCATACGTTCTTGGCGGCGCGGGAGGCGATGTCACGCGGGACCAGGTTGCCGAAGGACGGATAGATGCGCTCCAGGTAGTAGTCGCGCTCGTCCTCGGGGATCCGGTTCGGCGGGCGCGTGTCGCCCTTGGTCTTAGGTACCCAGATGCGGCCGTCGTTGCGCAGCGACTCGCTCATCAGGGTGAGCTTGGACTGGTGGTCCCCGGTGCGCGGGATACAGGTCGGATGGATCTGGGTGAAGCACGGGTTGGCGAAGTAGGCGCCGCGGCGATGGGCCCGCCAGATCGCGGTGGCGTTGGAGTTCATGGCGTTCGTCGACAGATAGAAGACGTTGCCGTAGCCGCCGCTGGCGAGGACGACGGCGTCGGCGATGTACGTGTCGATCTTCCCGGTGATCAGGTCGCGCGCGACGATGCCGCGGGCCCGGCCGTCGATGACGATCAGGTCGAGCATCTCGGTGCGCGGGTGCATGTCGACGTTCCCGGCGGCGATCTGCCGGGACAGCGCCTGGTAGGCGCCGAGCAGGAGTTGCTGCCCCGTCTGGCCACGGGCGTAGAAGGTGCGGGAGACCTGGACGCCGCCGAAGGAACGGGTGTCGAGCAGGCCACCGTACTCGCGCGCGAACGGCACGCCCTGCGCCACGCACTGGTCGATGATCGCCACGGAGATCTGGGCCAGCCGGTGGACGTTGGACTCCCGGGCGCGGAAGTCGCCGCCCTTGACGGTGTCGTAGAACAGCCTGTGGATGGAGTCGCCGTCGTTGCGGTAGTTCTTCGCGGCGTTGATGCCGCCCTGCGCGGCGATGGAGTGGGCGCGGCGCGGGGAGTCCTGGTAGCAGAACTGGACGACGTGGTAGCCCTGTTCGGCGAGGGTCGCGCCCGCGGAGCCGCCGGCCAGGCCGGTGCCGACGACGATGACCGTGTGCTTGCGGCGGTTGGCGGGGTTGACCAGTTTCGCCTCGAAGCGGCGCGTGTCCCAGCGCTTCTCGATCGGTCCGGTCGGGGCCTTGGCGTCGACGACCGGCTCACCGGTCGGGTAGTCCGTGTATGCGGCGGGGATGGTCATGTCAGCTCACCACTCCGGTCATGACGCCCACGGGTACGGCGATGAAACCGGCCGTGAGCAGCAGCGCTAGAACGTTGGCGACGGTCTTCAGGGCGCGGTCGCGGGTGCGGCTGCCGACGCCGAGGGTCTGGGCGGCGCTCCAGAAGCCGTGCCGGACGTGCAGGCCGACCGCGAGCATCGCGACGATGTAGATGACGTTGCCGTACCAGGTGGAGAAGGTGTCGACGACGTTCTGGTAGGGGTGGCCCTCCTGGAAGCCGCCGGAGTGCACGGTGCCGGTGGTCAGGTCCAGGATGTGCCAGACGATGAACAGGGCGAGGATGATCCCGCCCCAGCGCATGGTGCGCGTCGCGTAGCTCGCCCGCGGCTTCTGGTGCACGTACTTGTTCGGGCGGGCCCTGAGATCGCGGCGGCTGAGCTGGTACGCGGAGACGGCGTGCGCGACGACGGCGACGACGAGGACGACGCGGACGACCCACAGCGTCCACTCGTAGTGCATGAAGGGCTCGCCGATGGTGCGCAGCCAGTGGGCATAGTGGTTGAAGTCGCCCGCCCCGAAGAAGATCTTCAGGTTTCCGAACATGTGGACGACCAGGTACAGCAGCATGATCAGGCCGCTGACCGCCATCACGGTCTTCTTGCCGACGGAGCTGTCCCACATCGTGCGCGCCATGGACGGCCGTCGGTCCGTCCGCGTTGCCAGTGCCATGGGCTGCACGCTAGGGCCGAACGGCCCCATCGGTCCAAGACATGGTCCAGCTGGTTTCCATAGGCAGTGGCTATGGTGATGCCTATGCTGGCCGGGTGCAGTTCCAGCAGCTCCAGTACTTCGTGGCGGTCGCCGAGACCCGGCACTTCACCCGGGCCGCGGAGCAAGTCCATGTCGCCCAGCCGTCGCTGTCCCAGCAGATCAGATCGCTGGAGCGGGAGCTGGGGGCGGATCTGTTCCTGCGGGCCCGCGGCAACATCACGCTCACCGACGCCGGTGCGGCCCTGCTGCCGCTGGCCCGGCGGATCCTGGCCGACGCGGACACCGCCCGGCACGAGGTGCAGGAGCTGGTGCAGCTGCGCAGCGGACGCGTCCGGCTGGGCGCCACCCCGAGCCTGTGCACCGGCCTGCTCCCGGACGTGCTGCGCGCCTTCCACGACCGCTATCCCGGCATCCGGCTGCTGATCGAGGAGAGCGGCTCGCACGACCTGGTACGGGAGTTGGCGCGCGGCGCGCTCGATCTGGCGCTGGTCGTCCTGCCGCTGCCGACGCCGTCGCCGGCCCTGACCACGGTGGAGCTGCTGCGCGAGGACCTGGTGGTGGTCTCCTCACCGGAGGCCCCGGCACCGGGCCGCGGCGGGCGCCGCCAGGTGCGGATCGCCGACCTGGAGGGCGAGCGCCTGGTGATGTTCCGGCACGGGTACGACCTGCGGGAGCTGACCGTCGCCGCGTGTCGCTCCGCTGGGTTCGAGCCGGATTTCGCGGTGGAGGGCGGTGAGATGGACGCTGTGCTGGGTTTCGTGCGGGCGGGGTTGGGGCTGGCCGTCGTGCCGCGCATGGTCGCCACGCGGTCGGGGCGGGGCCTGCGGGTCACTGCATTGGCTCGGCCGGGGCTGCATCGGACGATTGCTCTGGCGCACCGGAGTGACGTGGCGCCGCCGCGGGCTGCGCGGGAGTTGCAGCGGATGCTTCTCGCGACGTGACGGGTGGTTGCGGAGTTCCCCGCGCCCCTGTGTCCGCAGCGCCGTATGCCTCCGGCTGGGTTGGGGGGGTGCGGGTCGAGTGTGGTTGGTTGCGCAGTTCCCCGCGCCCCTGTGTCCGCAGCGCCGTACGCCTCCGGCTGCATTGGGGGGGTGCGGGTCGAGTGTGGTTGGTTGCGCAGTTCCCCGCGCCCCTGTGTCCGCAGCGCCGTACGCCTCCGGCTGGATCGGGGAGTGCCGGTTGAGTGTGGTTGATCGCGCAGTTCCCCGCGCCCCTATGCCCGCAGCACCGTACGCCTCCGGCGGCGTTGGGGGGTGCGGGTTGGATGTGGTTGATCGCGCCGTTCCCCGCGCCCCTCAAGCCGCGGCGCCGTATGCCCCCGGCGGCGTTGGGGGGTGCGGGTTGGATGTGGTTGATCGCGCCGTTCCCCGCGCCCCCCAAGCCGGGGTCAGCTTGTTGCGTCTGCCATGGCCAGGTGGTGGAGGCGTTCTGGGGGGCCTGGGCGGGCGTAGTACCAGCCCTGGGCCGTGTCGCAGCCCAGTATCCGTAGTTGTTCGGCCTGGGCTCCGGTCTCCACGCCCTCCACGGTAACCGCCAGGTCCAGGCTGTGGGCGAGCGAAACGATCCCCTCGACGATCTTGAGGTCGACGGGGTCGGCCGGGAACTGCTGCATGCCCTGGGTGAAGGATCGGTCCAGCTTGAGGATGCTCACCGGCAGACGGCGCAGATTGGCGAGGTTGGAGTAGCCGGTGCCGAAGTCGTCCAGGGCGATGTCCACGCCCATCTCGGCCAGTCGGCGCAGCGGCTTGAGCAGGTCGTCGTCGGCGCCGATCAGCGCGGACTCGGTGACCTCCAGGCACAGCGCGTCCGGGGCGACGCCAGTGCGCTCCAGGATCTCCACCGTGTCCTGGACCAGACCGGGATGGCTGAGCTGGCAGGGCGAGAGGTTGACGTTGATGCGCAGCGGACCGCTCGCCGTCCGCTCGCCGTACCGTTCCCGCCACTCGCGCGCCTGCCGCACCGACTGTTCCAGGACCCAGCGGCCCAGCGGAACGATCAGCCCGGTGTGCTCGGCGAGCGGGATGAACCGGTCGGGGCCGAGGACGCCGTGCTGCGGATGCAGCCAGCGGACCAGCGCCTCGGCGCCGTGCACACTGCCGTCGCCGAGGTGCACCAGCGGCTGGTACTCGATGAAGAACTCGCCGCGCTCCAGGGCCGTCGGCAGCGCCGTGGTCAGCCCGTGCCGGGTGATGGCGCGGGCGTCTGCCTCCGGGTCGGCCAGTTCGGCGCGGTTGCCGCCCGCCGACTTGGCCCGGTACATGGTGATGTCGGCACTGCGCAGCACCTCCGCCGCGGTGCGCTCGCCCGCCGGGCCCTCCACGATGCCGATGCTGCCGCGCACGAGCAGCTCACGCCCGTCGACGCTGACCGGGGTGACGAGGGCGTTCATGATGCGCTCCGCCAGCTCGTCGACCTCCCGCTCGGTGTCGGGTCCGGTGGTCAGCGCCACGAACTCGTCGCCGCCGAGCCGGGCGACCATCTCGCCGGGCGCGGTGGCGCATGCCTGCAACCGGTCGGCGATCTCGACCAGCAGCCGGTCGCCGGCCGAGTGGCCGAGGCTGTCGTTGATGGTCTTGAAGCCGTCCAGGTCCAGGTAGCACAGCCCGAAGCGCTGGCCCTCGCCCGCGCCGAGCGCCTTCTCCAGGCGTTCGAAGAACAGGGTGCGGTTGGGCAGTCCGGTGAGCGCGTCGTGCGTGGCCTCGTAGCGCAGCCGCAGATTGAGCAGCCGCCGCTCGGTGGTGTCCTCCATGAGCGCGAGCTGGTACTGCGGGTTGCCGTCCGCGTCACGCAGCAGCGAGACCGTGAGATTGGTCCACAGCACGGTTCCGTCGGTGCGGTGGAACGCCTTCTCCACGTGGAAGTGCTCGCGTTCGCCGCGCACGAGTTCGTCGTAGAGCCGCCAGGTGTGCGGCGCGTCCTCGGGGTGCGTCCACTCCCGCACCGGGCGGCCGCGCATCGCCTGCTCGGAGAACCCGAACATACGCAGCAGCGCCTCGTTGACCTGGAGCACCCGACCGTCGAGGTCGGCGATGCCGATGCCTATGGCCGCGCCCTCGAACACCGCGCGGAAGCGGGCCTCACTGGCGTGCAGGGCCTTCGCCACCACGCCCTGGGCCTGCAACGCGGCCTGGGCGACGGCCTCCTGCTCGGCCAGGGTCCGCGCGCGCAGCGCCTCGGCGAACCCGGCCGCCATGGCGTGCTGCAACCGGGAGCAGCGCATGCGCAGTTCGTCCTGCGGTCCGTCCTCGCCGCAGTACAGCACCAGGTAGGCGTCGACGCAGTCCAGGGTCCGGGTGAGCGCCTCCGGGTCGGTGCAGTGCGCGTCGATCAGCGCGGCGCCGACCGCCTTCGCCTCCTCCGCGTCGAAGCCGTGCTGCCGCAGCGCCCGGCTCAGTCGGCGTGCGAGCGGCAGGAGCCGCTCCTCGATCTCCGGCCGGGTCAGCGACGTCGCGGTCACCGGGAACACGGCCCGGCTCCAGATCGTCGCGAACCGTCGCAGTCTGTCTTCCGGCCCGTCCGGCTCGGCGATCACGCCGTACGCCCCACGCCGGCGAACCCGGAGAACGCGAACGGATCCTCGTCCTCCGGCTCCAGCTCCGGGCGCCAGCGCGGCATCGCCACCAGTCCGGGTTCCACCATGTCGTACCCCTCGAAGAACCGCGCGATCTCGTCGCGCGAGCGCATGATCAGCGGGTTGCGAATGTCGTTGTATACGTCGACCGCGCCTGCGGCCCGCTCGGGCGGCAGCGGGATTCCCTCGTACGAGGCATGAGTGAGGATCAGCAGGCTGCCCGGCGCGAGTGCCTCGCGCAGCTCGGCCACCGCTCCATAGGGGTCGTCCGCGTCTTCCACGAAGTGCAGTATGGCAACGAGAAGCAGCGCCACTGGCCGATTCAGGTCGATCAGGTTCCCGACTTCGGGGCTCGACAGGATCTCCTCGGGCCTGCGGAGGTCCGCGGCGACGACCCCCGCGTCCTCGTTGCCCGCCAGCACCGACTGGCTGTGTGCCACCGCCACCGGGTCGTGGTCGACATACATCACGCGGGCGCCCGGCAGGGCCGCCTGGGCCACCTCGTGGACGTTGCCGAACGTGGGGATGCCGGAGCCGATGTCGAGGAACTGGGTGATGCCCTCCTCGACCGCGAAGCGTACGGCGCGACGCATGAACGCCCGGTTCGCCTGCATGATCTTCGGGAGTCCGGGCAGGAACTCCATGGCCTTGCGGGCCGTCTCCCGGTCGACCTCGAAATTGTACGAACCGCCCAGGTAGTAGTCGTAGATACGCGCAACGCTGGGCACGGTGATGTCGATGCTCCGTGGGGCCCAGACGGGACGCTCCATGTACCTCTCCAAGGCGTAGGCGATCCGGTGTTCGAGCTGAGGCTACTGATCGTCCGCCAATGGAGCGACCCCAAACGGAAATTGACCATCCGTTCCCGGTCACTGCCTCCGGCACGTGCCGGAACGACCCCGCAGCGTGACGGTGCCCTCACACAGCGGTCCGCCCCCTCCGTGCGGTACGGAGGGGGCGGACCCGTGGTCGCGCGCCTGTTGTCGTACATCCGGCACTCGCTTGCCCTCGTCCCTCCCTTCCGCGGTGGTCCGACATGACTGGGGCGGGGCGATCAACCCTGGGGAGGTGATACCTACTTGGGCGCGCCGACCGGCTTGCCGTCGGGCGCGACGGCGTACCACGTGCCGCCGACGCCCTGACCGTTGGTGTCCCCCGGGGCCGCGTCACCGGTGAAGGTGTAGATCGGCCAGCAGTCGACGGTCATCTGCTTGCCGCCGTCGGACCGGGTGAAGCCCATCAGGCCCTTCTTCTCCACGCCCTTGGTGTCATTGGCGTCGACCGGAGCGACCGCCGGCCACTTCTCCAGGCACTCCCCGGTGCAGTTCGAGACGGGCTTGGGCCATGCCTTGTCCTTCATGAAGCGGTAGACCGTCATGCCGTTCTTGTCGATGACGATCTCGCCCAGCTTGGGGTCCTTGCGGGTGGACAGGCCGGGCAGGTCCGACTGGGCCGCCTTCTTGCCGTCGGGGGCGAGCGCGAACCACTTGCCGCCCACACCCTGGCCGTTGACGTCACCGGCGTTGACGTCCTTCACGTAACGGTAGGCGGGCCAGCCGCCCACGGTCAGCTGCTTGGTGCCGTCTGTGCGGGTCACCTCGCCGAGCAGGGCCTTGTCGATGCCGGCGCCTGCGGTCGCGTCGTCCGCGGGCACCGGTGGCCAGGTCGTGGCGCAGTCGCCGTCGCAGTTCGACTTGGGCGGCTTGGCGGTGTCCGTGTCGAAGCGGTAGAGGGTGAGGCCCGAGACGTCGGTCAGGACCTTGCCCAGATCGGGGTTGGCGGCGACCGAGAGGGCACCGGCGGGCGCAGCCTGACTCGGGGAGCTGGAAGGCTGGTTGCCGTCGGCGCCATAGCCGTTGCCTGCGCCGGTTCCCGCGCCGGTCTCCGTACCGGCGCTGCCGTACCCGCCCGCCGCGGCCGTGGCCCCGACGTTCTGGGCCGCCGACGAGGGGGTGGTGGCATTGTCCTGACCGCACGCCGTCGTCAGTGCCAGCACCGAAGCGGCCGTCGCCACCAGCGAGGCGGCCCGCCACGAGGTCTTCATCGTCAACTCCCCATTATCGCCTGGAAATTGCAGCGCCTGCTGCGCCGCCGCACGACACTGGGTACGGACGGAACGGGTCACCGTGTTCAACCGTCCCGAAGATTTCTTCGCGCCCCCTGCATCGCGCCCCGGCGGATGACGGGCCCCGGCGCCTCCGGGACGGTCCCGTCCACGCGATCCGTCACGACGCGTCGTGGCACGTCGGGGCCGCGCCCGCGGCCCCCGCGGCCGGGACCCGGGGGCAGTCCTCCGCCACCTGCAGGCAGCAGCCGTTGCCCACCGCGCGCCGCGGTACCACGGAGATGTTGGCGTCGCGGCTGCGGGCCGACGGGGGCTATGCACCGCGGGGCCGCGCCCCCATGGCTCCCGCCGATCCCCAGCGCTCCCGGCACTTCCGGCGCTTCCAACGACGCGTCGTGGGACCGGGGGGCACGTCAACGGGCCACCGGCGGTCGGGACG
>NZ_JBSGBN010000204.1:0-12095 GCF_053601275.1 Streptomyces sp. NPDC004752
AGGCGAGTACTTCGACGTCCCCAACGGGAACTCCTGTTCTTCGGATCCTCACGATCCAATGATCAGGGTGTCCCCGATCAAGGGCTAACCCCCGTGTGCGGTATCGACTTGAATGGCCCCAACGCACGGCTCCTGGCGCAGGTGCAATTGCGGCGGATGAGCCGGGGTAGCCCGTGAATGTCGTTGCATATGTTGCAATGCGCGAGGGATCTTGGCGTCGCGTTGTCGTCCAGCACCAGCAGCCTTGCTGGGCAGTGGTTGGTGTCGGGGGACTATGCGGTCGGTCGAATTGTGAGCGCCACGACGAAGACGCGTCCCCGCAAGTGAGGGCAACCTTGCGCGCACCAGTCGCCGCCTGGGAAGTACCGAGCGGCGGGCAGAACGATCTGAAGGGCCCGACGTGACCACCGACTCCCAAGGGGCTGCACGACGCCAGCGCATCTTGAGCGCCGCGGTGCGACAGCGGCTTCTGCATCCCGACGACGCGATGCTTACCGCTTTTGTCGATCTCGACACTCTCGGCGCCAGCGTTGCCGCGCTGCACCAGGCCTTCCCGGGCCCCGACCGGGTGCTTCACACGTTCGCAGCGAAGGCGAACTCCCTGGTACCCGTGTTGGAGGAGCTGCGCCGGTACGGAATGGGCTGTGAGGTCGCCAGCCCCGGAGAACTTGCGCGAGCTTTGGCTGCGGGCTTCGCGCCGGAGCAGATCGTTTTCGACTCTCCGGCCAAGACGCGCCGCGAGCTCGAGGAGGCCCTGGACCTCGGTGTCGCGGTGAACGTGGACAATTTCCAGGAACTTGCCCGCATCGACGACATCCTCGCCACCCGTGCGTCTGCATCGAGGATCGGCGTCCGGATTAACCCCCAGGTCGGCAGTGGATCGATCGCCGCGATGAGCACGGCGACCGTAACCTCCAAGTTCGGTATCGCCCTGGAGGACGCCGGCAATCGTGACCGGCTGGTGGCTGCCTATCGCGACCGCCCGTGGCTCACCTGGATACATGCGCACGTCGGCTCACAGGGCTGTTCGCTGACCCTGATTGCCCAGGGCATCTCCAAGGCCGTCGACTTCGCCGAGAAGATCAACGTCGAGCTAGGTCGGCGCCAGGTGGTCGGCATCGACATCGGCGGAGGGCTGCCTGTTGACTTCACCACCGACGCACCGTGTGACTTTGAGGACTACGTCGCCGAACTGAGGGCCCAATCTCCGGCCCTGTTCAGCGGCAGGTACGAGATCGTTACCGAGTTCGGGCGTTCACTGCTGGCGAAAAACGGCTTTATGGCCACCTATGTTGAGTATACCAAAGCAGCTGGCGATCGGCCGATCGCGGTCACTCACGCCGGCGCCCAGGTCGCAGCGCGGACCGTATTCATGCCTGACTCCTGGCCCCTGCGGATCACCGCGCACACCTCCGTTGGCGCCGCCAAGGCGGGAGAGCCCGTCGTTCAGGATGTTGCTGGGCCGTGCTGTTTCGCCGGCGACCTTCTGGCTCAGGCACGTCCGCTGCCGCTGTTGGAGCCCGGTGACATCGTCGCTGTACTCGACACTGGCGCCTACTATTTCTCAACGCCGTTCTTCTACAACGACCTGCCTGCCCCCGCCGTCTACGGCGTGCGCATCGACTCCGGAGAGAACGTTCACTTCCGCCTCTTGCGCCCTGCACAGACCGTCGATGACCTTCTCAGGGAAGCCGATCCGTCTCGCAATCCCTCAGCTGTGGCTCAGCCAGCCTGAGCACCGGCCAACGCACACAAACCACAGGGAGGTTTGCGGATGATCGTCGACGATGGCCCGAACCGGGGTGAAGACAGCCGGGGGCAGACCGTGCTCGTGGTCCAGAACGAAGCATCGTATGGGTCCAGACTCGTGGGGCACTGGTTGCGGAAGGCTGGTGTCCAGCTGGAAGTGGTCGGTGCCCATGCTGGTGCGGAAGTGCCGACCGAGTTGGGGGAGCGGGCGTTGCTCGTTCTCGGTGGTGGGCTCCACCCTTGTGACGATGCGCAGGCGCCCTGGCTTCCCGCTGTCCGCTGCCTCATCAGCCAGGCGCTCGAGCTGGGCAACCCGATGCTGGGCATCTGCCTGGGGGGTCAGATACTCGCCCATGTGGCTGGCGGCACGGTGAAGGGCCAGCATGGTGCCCCGGAGTACGGGAGTGTGCCCATTCGGCTGCGCACCGGAGCACTCGATGATCCGCTGTTTGGGGCGCTGCCGACCGTGACCCCCGCCATCGAGCACCACGTGGACATCATTACCGAACTGCCGCCCGGAGCGGTATGGCTCGCGGAGAGCGAACAGTGCCCATACCAGGCCTTTCGCGTGGGGGATGCTGCCTGGGGCGTGCAGTTCCACCCGGAGATCGCGGCCGCTCAGATCCTCGGCTGGGATCAGGACGAGGTACGTGCGCAGGGCTTCGATCTGGACGAGCTGTATGTGCAGGCGAAAGCAGACGAGGCGGCTGCGGCGGTTGCCTGGCACGCATTCACCCACCGTTTTGCCGAAATCGTTGTGCGAATGAATGCCGGGGACCTTGCGAAATTCTGACGCGTGACCGATTCTTTCCCTGGATCGGACCAGAATTCACCACCTCGCTATATTTCATGGAAAGCGGCGGCGAGGATCGGATGGCCGCACGAATTCTTCTACCCGCATGGCTTTACCTGCGGTAGTTTTACGCCACCATTGCATTGACACGGCAGCGGGCTCCCGCAAACGCACCAGCCGAGGGGCTCGACCGGCTCCTCCGAGCGAAGGGGTTCGAACCATGAACCGGACAATTCGCATGACGCTCACCTCATTCGGGGCACTCGCTATGGCCGCAACGGCCGGATGCTCGGTCGGCGGCAGTCAGGGGGCAAAGACCTTCACCCTCGGGATCTCCGTGGATCCAGGTAGCCTTGACCCGCAGCGCACCCTCGCAAGCGACAACATCAGGGTCGCGGCTCTCGCCTACGACACTCCGGTAATCCTGAACGATGAGAAGCAGCTGGAGCCTGGAATCTTGACGAAATGGGAAGATACCAGCCCTACAACCTGGCTGCTGACTGTCCGCAGTGGTGTCTCGTGTTCGGACGGTAGCGCGATGAACGCCAGGACCGTTGCCGACAATCTGAATTACGTCGCCGACGCGAAAAACGCGAACCCGTATGCCGGATCGGCCGTCCCGAGCGGTAGCATCGCAACGGCCGATGAGTCTGCAAATACCGTCACAGTGAAGATTCCGCATCCGGCGTCGTTCTTCATGCAAGGCCTTTCGTCGCTGCCGCTTGTCTGTGAGAAGGGTCTGGCGGACCGAAGCGCCCTCGCGTCGGGAAGCCATGGCTCGGGTCCCTATGTCGTTTCCGGTGTCGCGCCGGGCGACCACATCGAGTACACGCTTCGAAGAGGTTATACATGGGGTCCAGCCAAAGGCCCCGACACCGCAGCGGCAGCCCTGCCCGCCAAGATTGTTGTCAAGGTAATCAGTAGCGCCACCACGACCGCCAATCTCTTGGTCGGTGGCCAGCTGAACGCGGCAACTGTCCTGGGCACAGATCAGGTCCGCTTGAAGGAGAACAAGCTGTTCTCCGCAGGCTCGAATATTCCGAGCAGCCAACTCTGGTTCAACCATGCGCCCGGGCTGCCGACCGCAGACTTGACGGTCCGCAAGGCTCTTGCAATGGCGCTCGACACGAAGCAGCTGGCAGTGGCGACGACAGCCGGTCTTGGGAAGCCGGCTACCGGGCAGATGGGTACCCCAAAGGTATGCCCTGGCGACACGGTTACTGGCAATCAACCGGAGTTTGATCTGGCGAAAGCCAAGGCTGTCCTTACAGCCGATGGGTGGACAACCGCTGGCGGAACGCTGAGTAAGGGGGGTAAGAATCTGACTATCACCTTGGCGTATTCCAGTGAACAGGCCCCCGCGTCGTCGGCTGCCCAGCTGATCGCGGCGGATTGGAAGCGGCTGGGCGTCGACGTGAAGCTAGCAGGCCGGTCCTCCCAGCAGAACACCAGTGGACTTATGGGCGGAACCTTTTCTTGGGATGCGGCCTTGTTTGGGCTTGGCGGCCAGACTCCTGCACAGTTTGTTGCGTGGAATTCCGGGCCGGGAGCGCCGAAGGGGTCGAACTTCAGCTCGATCGACAATCCTGAGTACAACTCGCTTGTTGCGAAGGCGTCCGCTCAGGCCGGCACGAAGAGTTGTGCGGGCTGGAACGCGGCGGAAGTCACTTTGTTCAAGAACGTTGACAAGGTTATGACCGGCCAGCAACCACAGCTCACCTATGGGAAGGGTGCAACGTTCAAGTTGTCCGGCAACGGGACGCTTCTTCCGACAACTATCAGGATGGACTAGGCCTGTTGCGTAGTCATCAGTGGCAAAAGCCATCAGTGTGAGGATGGGTCCAAATTTCATGGTTTCGGTCAGTGCACCGGTCGTCTCGATTCCCGCGAAGATTTTCGCCAATCCGTGGCTGGTTCTCCTTGCCAGAAGGTTCGGCCAGTTCGTATTCGCTCTTTTTGTCCTGGTCACCGCCGTTTTCGTAATGGTCCACGCCATACCCGGTGATCCGGTTCGTAACGCACTCGGCGACAATGTCCCCTCGGAAACCGTCGAAACCAAAATACATGAGCTTGGGCTGGATCGTCCCCTGTGGAGCCAGTACCTGACCTATGTTCGCGACCTGGCCAAGGGCGACCTCGGGAACTCACTCAGCACTGGGCTTCCGGTGCGGAGCATGCTGGCACAGGAGCTTCCCTCGACGATCACTATCGCTGTCAGCGCCTTCGTCGTTGTCCTGCTTCTGTCAATTCCGTTGGGCATGCTCGTCGGGATCGTCAGCGCCAACGGGCGGAGGCGGGGTGTCCATATTGGCTTCGCCTCCACAACAGGATTCTTCTCGGTTCTCCCGGAATTTGTCTTGTGTGTCTTCCTTCAGTTCCTATTCGCTGTGACCTTTAAGACGCTGCCTGTCGCAGGGCAAGGGGGTTTTGAATCCTACGTTCTGCCGGTGGTGGCCCTGGCTGCCGGCCCTGCTGCGTTGCTGGCTCGCATCGTGCGTGTCGAGACCCAGCGGGTGTTGGGTGAGGAGTACATGCGAGTGGCTCGCTCAAAACGCCTCCCACGGAGGCTTATGTATTTGCGTCACGCCCTGCCGAACCTCTTGGCAGCGACGCTGACGGTGAGCGGCCTCATCCTGGGTGGACTGCTCGCTGGGACGGTCCTCGTCGAGAAGATCTTTGCCTGGCCTGGTGTCGGGGCTCAAATGGTCTCTTCGACGCTTGGCAAGGACTTTCCCGTCGTTCAGGCACTGGGCCTATTCTTCGGCGGTGCTGTACTGGTCATTAATCTCGTCGTCGACATTGTGATCGCCGTCATTGACCCGCGGACCGCAATTAAGGAGCGTTGAACCCATGAGTGGAAAATCCTCGCTCCGAGCACCTCGGGTACTCCGCAGCCCTCTCGGGATGATCACGGTTTCGATGCTGCTGATCATCACGCTGACCATCATCATCGCGCCGCCACTTCTTGAAGCACGCGCCACCGAGATCAATGTGCCCAATATGCTGCAAGGTATCTCAAGCGAGCACTGGCTCGGGACTGATCAGGTTGGTCGGGACGTGTTCGCCCGCACGCTGGTAGCCGCGCGGCTGTCTGTTGTCCTAGCTATCGCCACCACGCTGCTAGCCACTGCGATAGGGGTAATAGTTGGCGCCATGCCGCTCGTACTTGGCAAGCAGATAGGCCGCGTCGTTGTTTGGGTAATCAACCTCATGGTGGCATTCCCTGGCCTGCTCCTCGCCATGTTCCTCTCGTTGATCCTCGGGGTAGGGGAGAGCTCAGCCGTTTTCGCCCTCGCGTTGGCGACTGCACCAGGCATCGCGCGCCTGACCTACACGATATCGAGCGCCGTCGCCACGGCCGACTACATCTCGGCAGCCCGCCAGTTGGGTGTCAGCCGTCCACAAGTTATCTGGCGCCACGTCCTGCCCAACATCGCCGGGCCGCTGATCATCAACACCGCAACGTTGTCCGGCGGAGTGCTCGTCGCATTTTCCGGACTCAGCTACCTCGGCTTCGGTGTTCAGAGCCCATCGTTCGACTGGGGCAGAATGCTGGGCGACGGGCTGAACAACATCTACACCGCCCCCGCTGCGGCACTCGCGCCTTGCATCGCGATCCTTATCGCCGGCATTACATTCATCCTCGCTGGCGAGATCATGGCGCAAGATCATTCCACCCAGGCAGGCGCGGCGAAGGGAACGAGCAGCGCTCAGGCATCCACAGTGCCCACCGAACCGGACAGCGTTGGCCGTTCAATCGAGACACCGCTTCTCCGCGTCGAGAACCTCTCGATCACCTTCCCCGCCAAAGCCAGCAACTACCGGCCGGTTGCAGGCGTCTCCTTTGCGATGGCGGCCGGAGAGATCATCGGCGTCGTGGGCGAGTCCGGCTCGGGAAAGAGCCTCATGGCCGCGGCGGTGGGCGCATTGGTGCCCCCAGCGGGCGAGGTCGTCGCCGATCGATTGGAACTGTCCGGACGCGACGTCCAAGCGATGAACCCCGCCGAGCGGAACCGCCTGCTCGGAAGGTCCCTTGCAACCGTGTTCCAAGACCCGATGTCCGCACTTAACCCAGCGGTGCGGGTTGGCCTGCAGCTCGCCGAAGTCTCCACCGTGCACCAGGGCATGAGCCGTAGCGCCGCGATGGCCAAGGCGGTGGACAGGCTGCGCGCCGTCCGTATCTCGATGCCTGAGCGCCGGGCGCGTCAATACGCAAGCGAATTCTCGGGTGGGATGCGGCAACGGGCGATCATCGGGATGGGCCTGATGGCTGAGCCAGCGCTGATCATCGCCGACGAGCCCACGACCGCGCTCGACGTGACCGTCCAGCGCGAGGTGCTCGCACTGCTGCGGCAGGTGGCGGCCGAACGAAAGGCAGCTGTCCTGTTCATCAGCCACGACATCGCCGTGATCAGCGAAATCGCGTCACGCGTACTCGTGATGTACGCAGGCAGGATCGTCGAAGACCTCCCCGTAGATGCGCTCGTCGACGATGCTGCTCATCCCTATACTCGCGCGCTCGTCGCCAGCATCCCCGATATGACGACCAGCCGGGACGCCGCACTCGCGACCATTCCCGGCCGGCCTCCAGAACCGGGCAACCTACCTGCGGGCTGTTCGTTCGCGACACGCTGTCCGCTGGCCGACGAGACCTGCCTCAAGTCTCGACCGTCATTGGTCGAGGCACCCAACGGGCGGCGGGTCGCATGCTGGAAGCCCCAGAGCAATTCCACCTACAGCCACATCGAGTCCGGTGTGCAGGAACGGAGGTAGTGCTATGAGCGCGCTGGAAATCCGGGACCTCGTCGTCATGTTCGGCTCCGGCGCCCACGCGACCGCCGCCGTCGACCGCGTCAGCCTGACCGTCGAAGCCGGCTCAGTCGTAGGACTGGTCGGCGAATCGGGCTCGGGAAAGTCAACCCTGGCCCGTGCGATAGTGGGCCTGGCACCTATCTCGTCAGGAGAGATTCTCCTCGATGGAGAGCCAATTCATCCACCTGATGGTCGGCTCACACGTTCCATGCGGGTGCGTAGACGGCGCATACAACTCGTCTTCCAAGATCCCTACGGGGCCCTCAGCCCACGCAGGAGTATCGGGTCCTCGATCGCCGAAGGCGTCACAGCCGCGGGCGGCGGCAGGCGAGTCGACCTGCGCGCCGAGGTTCGGTCACTTATGGAACTTGTACGTCTCGACCCGAAACATGAAAACCTACTTCCCCGGCAGCTCTCGGGCGGGCAGCGACAGCGCGTCGCCATCGCTCGAGCGCTGGCAGCTCGACCAGAGGTGTTGATCGCCGACGAGATCACGTCGGCGCTGGATGTCTCGGTACAAGGCGCCGCGCTCAACCTCGTCCGCGACGTCCAGCAAGAAACCGGCGTCAGCATCTTGTTCATCTCGCACAACCTGGCCGTCGTTCGGTACATGTCCGAGCGCATCGCGGTGATGAAGGACGGTCGAATCGTCGAATCGTCGGCAGCCGACGACATCACACTTCGCCCAACACATCCGTATACACAGCAGTTGGTCGCGGCCGTCCCCAGCATGGATAGCGGCCGATTTCACCAAGGAAGAAACGGCACCCGAAAGATGCTCCCAGGAGAGGCGAGGTAAGTGATGTCCATCGATCTCATGATGGGCGGCGGCGAACCAACTCGCCCCGCAAACAGCGCTCCACGATACAGCGGGGGGTACGCATGACTGTCCAGCCCATCCGCCTCTTCGGCGATCCTGTCCTTCGCACCCCCGCCGACGCGGTCACCACCTTCGATGAAGAGCTACGGACTCTCGTGGCCGACCTGACCGCGACGATGCTGGACGCGCCCGGATCGGGGCTAGCCGCGCCACAGATCGGAGTCGGCCTAAGGGTCTTCACCTTTCACATCGACGACCACCAGTCAGGGCATCTGGTCAACCCAGTACTGCACTTTCCGGACGACGAAGAGCAGGACGGCCCCGAGGGCTGCCTATCCATCCCCGGGCTGCGCTGGCACTGCATGCGATGGGCAAACGTCGTTGCGCACGGGCAGAACATGTACGGAGACCCCATTACCATCGAGGGCACTGCGAGGCTGGCACGAGTCATCCAGCACGAGACCGATCACCTGGACGGTGTGCTGTTCATCGACCGCCTCGACGCTGAGACCCACAAGGCGGCGATGATGGAGATCCGGCAGGCAGAGTGGGCGGGCTTGACGCCTCCAATCGTCAAGGTCAGTCCACATACGAACTTCGGCCGCTGAGGCCGATCTTCGCGGGCACACCCGAAACGGCATGCCATGGCGCAGAGGCGATCTACCAGGGCTGATCCCGGCGCGCGCCGATTTCACCCTGCGGATCGGGAGGCCTACCGCCGAGGGGCAGGAACCGCGAGGGGACGCTGAAGCACTCCACAAGCATGAAGCCCATCCACCAGCGGCCGGCGGTCATCGAGACCCGAACCCAAATCGGCCACTGGGAATCGCAATGCTGTTGTCAGGGCGGATTGAGTGGCGATGGCAGGAATGGGTTCCTGATAGCTGGTGCGGTCGCGGAGTATGGCCCAGAGGGTGTTGATGCGTCCGCCGGGAGGCGAGTGCTATGAGGGCCTGCTGAAGCTGGCCGTGGCGACCGCGCTGCCCTTAGTCCTGATATCTCTGTACATCGAAAAGACTATTTCGCCGCCCTGAGGGGAAGTAGCATTGGGGCGAGATTTGAGGAGCCGTGTCTATGTCTTTTGCACCCCAACTAGTATCCGGCGCTATGGATCTCGCAAGGGCTGCCCTAGCGGCCGATGAGAAGCTCCCGTCCCTGTCAGTCGCTATTGGTGTTGGGCGTGAGCTTATCGCAGAATGGGCATGGGGATCAGCTAACGCGGAGAGGAGCATCGAGGCAACCCCCGAGACTGCATACCTGCTGGCCTCGATCACGAAGCCGATTACGGCGACGATTGTCGCCTTGCTGGCTGCGGAAGGGCGCCTCAGATTTGACATGCCAGTCGATCGCATTCTCGGCTATAAATTGCCCACCATTGGGGCGGTTCGACAGCCCACCATCGCTGAGCTGCTAGGCCACCGCGCCGGGCTCGGCAGATTCTACCGATTCTTCTACGCGGACGAAGCACGTGCGCGGCTAGACTCCATCCGATCGACCATCGAGCGGCATGGCGTCGTGGCAGTATCTCCAGGAATCAGCTACGAATACAGCAATCTCGGCTACGGCATCCTTGATGAGGTCATCGCCCGAGTGACCGGGAGTGATCCGGCAGAAGTCGCATTGGAACTAGTCGCCGCCCCGTTGGCTCTAGGATCACTGTCGATCGGAGCGGAATATACAGGCGGTTCTTCGAATACTGCTGAACGCTACGGCGCCGACAAGATTGCCTACCCGATCTACGACGTTGAGCACCGGGGGGGCACCCTCGCCTGGGCCACAGCAGGGGATTTGGCACGCTTTGGACTCGCGGCAGTGCCAGGTGGTGCGTTCGCAGGGATCGATCATGTCCGCGCTCTGCAACATAAGCCGGACAACCTTGGCGACTACGGGCTCGGATGGGATGTTACTGAAGTCGGGGGGGCGAGTGCCTTGGGACATAGCGGTGGCATGGGAGGGGTCAGCACGAAGCTGCTCTGTGTGCCCGCTGCGCAGCTGAGCGTTGCCGTCCTTAGTAATGTAACCGGATCGTCAACGGCAGTGCGGCTAGCAGACCAGATCGCGGCGTTCTTGCTTAGTGGCGGAACTCTTCTGGATTCCCAACCCCGGAAATTTACCGAGCAGCCCTCGTCAGATGGCCCCACGCCGGACGACCTAGTCGGCAGTTGGCGCGCAGAGGTCATCACAGAGTTTGGAGAACTGGTGCTACAGGCAGAGTTTGGAGAGCGGGAGACAGCGATAATCATCAACCGTGCAGAGCGGGTCACTGCAAGTATTTTCAAGCCTGGTTCTTATGCGGTACGGATGGCCGGGCAAGTTTCAGATATGACGGGTTCCCCGATCGGCAGGGGCCGAACCATAATGCTTCAACTGCGCAGGATCGGTTCCGATCTGGCTGGACTACTCACGCTGACCCAACCGGCCGGCGCTGGTCTCGTTGCGGCGAACACCGAAGGGGGAGCCCCTGGCATCCGTGTCGGTGATTGCGTTTGTTATCCGATCCAATTTTCCCGGGAGCGCCCCAGATAGTTTCCGGACCGCCTTCGGCCGCGTGACTCTGGCCGCTCGCGCCCGCCGGCATGTCACCTGGGCGGCTGAATACGCTCCTTGGTATCTCTAGAGTTGAACCGCACCGGGTTTGACCCGGAAGGATTTCTCTCATGGCAGCACCGAGGAAGTATCCCAAGACCACGGAGTTATGGCCAGTCTGCAGCTGTCAACAGCGCTGGAGGTGGGGGCTGGTGAGATCTCGGCGCCCTCGTAAGTGACGCGGAAGTGGGTGTCCTCGACGTAGATGGTGACGATCCGGCCTGCGCAGGTGCGCCCAACGCGCAGGCGTTGGCGGGCCACCATCACGACGCCGTCGGTCGGGACCTTGCGTTCAACGCTGACGGCGGCCGGGGCCGGCGGAAGCTGTGTCGCGGCGATACGGGCGCCGACGAGCCGCGGGCGCTCTCCAGCTGCGAACGGTGAAGGCAGGGTCTTGGCCAGCAGTCCGTCGTGCACCGCGTGGAGGAGATGCCCGTCGAGTCGCACGGTGATCACCCGGTTAGCGAGCTCAGCACCAATCTTCACCCGCTGGCCAGCCAGGTTGATCCAGCCGTTCGGGTCCACGGTGCGTTCGACTTCGAGCGCCTGGTGCGACGGGAGGTCGTCCAGGCGACTGACGGCCGGAAGAGCTGGTGGGGGTCCTGCCGGGCGGGCGCCGCGGAGCTTGAGCTGGTGCAGGTGCTCGGCGTCGAGGTTGGAGGGGACGGTCTTAAGAAGCCGTATCCCTATCGATCGCGGGGACGGTTCTGGTCGAACGGGATGCCTGGTTGGGTGATCTTGGCTGGGTGAGCGGATGGAGGCAGGGCCTCCGGTGCAGCACGAGGGTTGCGGAGCCGACTCGAGTGCAGGGAGGCCCTGTTGTCCCAGTCTTGCGTGACGATGCTGTTCCCGTCCGACTTCCGCGTGTCGCTGTGTGGTTGTCTCGCGCACCGGTTCGGGAACGCGGCCGACCGCCCGGAGTGGGTGCGTGCGTATCTCTCCGACATGACGGTCCAGGAGTGGCGGGTGGTGCGCGACGCGATGCCGGTCCCGGTCTGGCTGGAGGGCCGGGGCGGACAGTTGGAGGGCTGTTGCCACCGGCAGATGCTGGATGCGATCCGGTACGTCACCGACAACGGGATCAAGTGGAGGGCGATGCCCGCTGGCTTCCCCGCGTGGGACCGCGTGTACGCCTTCTTTCGCCGATGGCGTGAGAAGGGGCTGGCCAAGGAGTTCCATGACCGGCTGCGTGACAAGGCCCGTGAGGATCAGGGGCGGGATCCGGATCCGGCCGCGGCGGTCATTGACTCGCAGTCGGTGAAGGGGGCCGCGTCGGTGCCCGCCGGCTCGCGTGGCTGCGACGGCGGGGAAAAGGTCAACGGGAGGCGTCGGCAC
>NZ_JBSGBN010000205.1:0-11809 GCF_053601275.1 Streptomyces sp. NPDC004752
GCCCCCCCGCCCGGCGGCCCCCCCGCCCCCCCCCCGCGGGCCCCCCCGCCCGCTTCGGGCCGCCCGCTTCGGGCCGCCCGCTTCGGGCCGCCCGGCCTTCGGGCCGCCCGGCCTTCGGGCCGCCCGGCCTTCGGGCCGCCCGGCCTTCGGGCCGCCCGGGCCGCCCGGCGCCGTTCACCAGATCATCCGGCGCCGCTCACAAGGTCATGAAGGCCGCGGTGAGCAGCAGAAGCCCCGACCCCGCGAGGATCCACGCGATCCGGCTCAGCCGCAGCCCGCCCGCGACCACCACCGAGGCCAGCAGCAACGCACCGCCCAGCGGCACCCATGCGTTGAGAATCCCGGCAGGACCGGACCGTACGACCTCGTCGGTGCCCGGCTTCACCACCACCGAGTACGTCTCGCCCTTGCGGACCGCGACGGTCCGCGCGATGACCACCACCCCGCGGGTCTTCGCCCCCGCCGAAACCGGCGTGAACGGCCCGGAACAGGTGTCCCGCGCGCACTCCGTCACCCTGATCGTGCCGCTCTCCCGGCCCTGCGACAGCATCACGTGCTGTGCGGTCCCCCAGGAACCCCACACACCCGCGATCAGGATCAGCGCGGTGACCGTCCCCATCGCCGCGAGCCGGCCCAACCGCAGCGCGGCGACCGAGGACCGACGGGACATGGTGGCTGTGGCTGGCATGGCCGGGATCATTGGCCATGGCCGTCCGATCGGTCAACTCCCGCCGACACCGGCGGGCGGACAAGTCAGGAGTTGTACGAGCTTTGCGCCCGCTCCAGCCCCTCGATCACCAGACACTCCACCGCGTCCGCCGCACGGTCCACGAAGTACTCCAGCTCCTTGCGCTCCGCCGACGAAAAGTCCTTCAGCACAAAGTCGGCCACCTGCATCCGCCCCGGAGGCCGCCCGATCCCGAACCGCACCCGGTGGTAGTCCGCCCCCATCGCCTTCGTCATCGACTTCAACCCGTTGTGCCCGTTGTCCCCGCCGCCCAGCTTGAGCCGCAGCGTGCCGTAGTCGATGTCCAACTCGTCATGCACCGCCACGATGTTCGCGACCGGCACCTTGTAGAAATCCCGCAGCGCGTTCACCGGGCCGCCCGACAGATTCATGTACGACATCGGCTTGGCGAGGATCACCCGCCGATTCGCCGGACCGGGCGGACCGATCCGGCCCTCGACGACCTGCGCCTGCGCCTTCTGGGCCCGCTTGAACCTCCCCCCGATCCGCTCGGCGAGCAGGTCCACCACCATGAAGCCGACGTTGTGCCGGTTCATGGCGTACTCCGGCCCGGGATTCCCGAGCCCGGCAATCAGCCAGGGGCCACTGGCGGGGGTGGTCACGTCCACATCTCCTCAAAGGCTCCTTAAAGGCGACACAGCCGCTGCTCCCCGGGGAAGCAGCGGCCGCATACCGCTGTGGGCAGTCGTTCAGCAGGGCGGAACCGGTGGGCACCGCCGACAGCGCCGGGCACCCTGCCGACGAGGGCCCGGCCCTGCCACGGCCGCAGGGCCGCTTAAGAGCTCCGAACGGAATGGGAGCCCGGCGTGCGACGCCTGGCACGCACTCCCCCAGCCTTCGGCCGGGAGGTGCCCCCACGCGGCGTTGCCGAAACGCCCTAGTAGCTCCGCTACGAGGACCTTCCGGCGCCTTGCGATCGCACGCACCAGACGCCGCACGCTGATCGGACTCCCCTTCTGTTCGCAGCTCTAAGGCTCAGACCTCGGCGGTCTCCTCGCCCTCGGCGCCCGCCTCCGGAGCCTCCTCCGCCTGCGCGGCCAGGACCTGCAGCACGACCGCGTCCTCCTCCACCGCCAGGGTCACACCCGACGGCAGGACGATGTCCTTGGCCTGCACGGAGGCACCGGCCGTCAGGCCCTCGACGGACACCGTGACGGCCTCGGGAATGTGGGTGGCCTCCGCCTCGACCGGCAGCGCGGCAAGGACGTGCTCCAGCAGATTGCCGCCCGGGGCCAGCTCACCCTCGGTGTGCACCGGAATCTCGACCGTGACCTTCTCGCCGCGCTTGACCAGCAGCAGGTCGACATGCTCCAGGAAGCCCTTCAGCGGGTCGCGCTGCACGGCCTTCGGGATCGCCAGCTCGTTGGACTTGCCGTCGATGTCCAGGGAGATCAGAACGTTCGGCGTACGCAGCGCGAGCAGCAGCTCGTGGCCCGGCAGGGTCAGATGCAGCGGCTGCGAGCCGTGGCCGTAGAGCACACCGGGAACCTTGCTGTCGCGGCGGATACGGCGCGCGGCACCCTTGCCGAACTCGGTGCGCGTCTGGACGGCGAGCTTCACCTCGGACATGTTCACTCCTCGTAGAGGTAGCCAGGGATGGGGTCCCCCCTGCTCGTTCGGAGCCTGGGGAGGTCACCCGGCCACGAACGGCCTGCTACGAAGAGCGCGTCGATAACGGACCGCCGCACCCCGCCGAAAACGGGACACGGCCTCCCTCGCCGAGCAACTGCAGCAGTCTACTCACCGAAGGAGGCCGCACCCAAAAGGATCTTCAGCGCGATGGTGCCCCCGAAGGGACGCGGGCTGTGCCGGCATACGGCTCCGCCGCGCGGGCACGCCCGGCCACGACACAGCCGCAGACCACGACGACGCAGCCCGCCCCCACCCGCGAAGCGCCCTGCAGAAACCTCACTGCTCGTCGAACAGACTCGTCACCGAGCCATCCTCGAACACCTCACGCACCGCGCTGGCGATCGTCGGAGCGATCGACAGAACCGTGATCTTGTCCAGATCCCGACCCAGCTCCCCCGGCGTCGGCAGCGTATTGGTGAACACGAACTCGCCCACCCGGGAATTCTTCAACCGGTCCGCCGCAGGACCCGACAGCACACCATGCGTCGCCGTCACGATGACATCCTCCGCACCATGCGCAAACAGCGCATCCGCCGCCGCACAGATCGTCCCACCGGTGTCGATCATGTCGTCGACCAGCACACACACCCGGCCCTCGACCTCGCCCACCACCTCGTGGACCGTCACCTGGTTCGCCACATCCTTGTCACGCCGCTTGTGCACGATCGCCAGCGGCGCACCGAGCCGGTCACACCAGCGATCGGCCACCCGAACCCGGCCCGCGTCCGGGGAGACCACGGTCAGCTTGGCCCGGTCCACCTTCTCGCCCACGTAGTCCGCGAGCAGGGGCAACGCGACAAGATGGTCGACAGGACCATCGAAGAAACCCTGAATCTGGTCGGTGTGCAGATCCACCGCCAGGATGCGGTCCGCGCCCGCCGTCTTCATCAGATCCGCGACCAGACGCGCCGAGATCGGTTCACGCCCACGATGCTTCTTGTCCTGACGCGCATAACCGTAGAACGGCACGATCACGGTGATGGAGCGGGCCGACGCACGCTTCAGCGCGTCGATCATGATCAACTGCTCCATGATCCACTTATTGATCGGAGCCGTGTGGCTCTGGATCAGAAAACAGTCCGCGCCACGCGCCGACTCCTGATACCTCACATAGATCTCGCCATTGGCGAAATCGAAGGCCTTCGTCGGGACAACCCCGACACCCAACTCGTGGGCGACCTCCTCGGCAAGCTCGGGGTGGGCGCGGCCGGAAAAGAACATCAACTTCTTCTCGCCGGTCGTCTTGATCCCGGTCACAGCACTGTCTCCTCAGAGGTGTCTCAGCCGCCGAGCGACCTCACGGCTGGGCATGAGAGGACCACTCAACGGGTGGGATGCGGGTGTGCAGTTATCACGGTACGCCGTATTCCACGTACCCGTTTCCGGTCAGTCTTCGCTTCCGCCCCGTTCAGCCACCGCCTCCGCCGCCTTCGCGGCAGCGCTCCCAGGACGCTTACGCGCCACCCAACCCTCGATATTCCGCTGCTGGCCACGGGCCACGGCGAGGGAACCGGGCGGCACATCCTTGGTGATCACGGACCCCGCGGCGGTGTACGCACCGTCCCCGACCGTGACAGGAGCCACAAACATGTTGTCCGCACCGGTACGGCAGTGCGCGCCGACGGACGTGTGATGCTTGTCCTGGCCGTCGTAGTTCACAAAGACACTCGCGGCACCGATATTGGTGTACTCACCGATCGTCGCATCCCCCACATAGGACAGATGCGGCACCTTGGTGCCCTCCCCGATGGCCGCGTTCTTCGTCTCCACGAACGTGCCCACCTTCGCCTTGCCACCCAGACGCGTACCCGGACGCAGATAGGCGAACGGGCCCACACTCGTCTCCGGACCGATCTGCGCCCGCTCCGCGACCGTTGTATCCACCCGGGCACCGGCACCCACCCTGGTATCCGTCAGCCGCGTATTAGGCCCCACCTCCGCGCCCTCGCCGATCAGCGTCGACCCATGCAACTCGGTCCCCGGATGAACCACGACATCCTGCTCGAAGGACACCGTGACATCGACCCACGTGGTCGCCGGATCCACCACCGTCACACCGGCCAGCATGGCCCGCTCCAACAACCGGTCGTTGAGGATACGGCGCGCCTGGGCCAACTGGACGCGGTTGTTGATCCCCGCGATCTCCCGATGATCACCGGCGACCGAGGCACCGACCCGGTGCCCCGCCTCCCGCACGATCCCGAGAACATCGGTCAGATACTCCTCACCCTGGCTGTTGTCCGTACGCAGCTTGCCCAGGGCCTCGGCGAGCAACTGCCCGTCGAAGGCGAACACACCCGAGTTGATCTCACGGATGGCACGTTGGGACTCGTCCGCGTCCTTGTGCTCGACGATCCCGGTGACGGCACCGGAGGCGGCGTCGCGGACGATCCGCCCGTACCCGGTGGCATCCGGCACCTCCGCGGTCAGCACGGTGACCGCGTTGCCGTCGGCGTGGTGCGCGGCGGTGAGCCGCCGCAGCGTCTCACCGGTCAGCAGCGGAGTGTCCCCGCAGACGACCACCACGGTCCCGTCGACGGCGCCGCCCAGCTCCTCCACGGCCATCCGCACCGCGTGCCCGGTGCCGTTCTGCCGGTCCTGTACCGCCGTCCGCGCCTGCGGATCGACCTCGCCGAGGTGCGCGGTGACCTGCTCGCGCGCGTGCCCCACGACGACCACCAGGTCCTGCGGATTCAACTCACGTGCCGTGGCCAGCACATGGCCGACGAGGGAACGGCCGCAGATCTGGTGCAGAACCTTGGGTGTGGCCGATTTCATACGGGTGCCCTCACCCGCTGCGAGAACGACGACGGCTGCCGGGCGAATGGCGCTCACGGAGTTGCCCTTCGGCTTTGACGGGTGGGGGTGACACCCGCAGGATACCGGGGTGTTTCGTGGGGGACATGAGTGCGGGCCCTGACAGTGCTGTCAGGGCCCGAACCTGGTTCTTGTGTGCTGTGGGCTCCCCTGCCAGGACTCGAACCTGGAACAAATCATCCAAAGTGACCCGTGTTGCCGATTACACCACAGGGGAGTGCTTAACGACCCAAAGCGGACATTTGCCTACTCCGCTGCGGTCGCGACATCTACTATGCCGCACCACCAGCCCTCGATGCGACGGTACAAGTCGGCGCTCTTCAGGACTTTGATCACTAGGCAGCCGCGATAGTCGTCGCCGATGTTCTTGCGGACCGTCTTGGGGTTGTGCTTCTTGAGTGTCGTCTTGTTGAACAAGGTGCGGTCGGCGCCGATGAGTTCGGCCCAGTACTGCTCGGCGCCCGCCACGTCTGCGCTCTCGTGGATCATGACGGAGTAGCGGTGCCGCTCGCGTTCGATGCCGAGCAGGTCGAGCCAGGCGAGGAAGACCTTGATCATGCCAGGGTCGCTGTTGACGAATGTGACGTTCTCACGGCGGGCGTACGGCTTGTCCTTGGTGCCCTCGGCCCAGTAGAGGCCCACCCCCACCAGGAACAGTTCGCGAGCCGACAGGTCACCGACGGACTCCCGGGCGGTGTCCTTCGTACGCTGCCGCTCCTCGTCGCGGATGCCGAGCTTCGCCTCCCAGCCCCTCCTGGCGATGGCCGCCGCTTCCTCGCGGCTTCGCGGGCGTTCGGGCTTCGGCAGGTCCCGGACCCACAGTGAGATCGAACTCTTCGAGCACCCCAGCTCCCACTGGATCTGGTCGTACGTCCGGCCCTGGAGTCGGAGTTCCCGCGCCTTGTCGCGCAGGTCGTCCTTCGCGTTCGGGCGCTTCGTCCATTCCGGGGGCGGCTCTCCCTCCAGGAGGCGGTTGAGGATGTCGTTGTTGTCGATGTGCAGTCGGTCGCGGATCTGGCGACGGCTTAGCCCTGCCCGCCGCAGCGCGACCGCCCGCTCCCTCAGTTCCTCGAAGTCGGCGTATTTGCCTGGTGGATGTGCCATGGGCATACCGTCCGGCCGGAATGGGTGGTTCCGGAGTCGAACGGGCATGGTTCAGCAGTTCGAGGGACAACAGGGGGTTTCGCGACGATGCGCTTACGGTGCGTGGTGTGAGCGGGTACGCAAAACTCGCCGGATGTGTGACGCCTGCCGCCCGTAGGCTGGACACATGACCACAACGGGGGAAGACCGCGCGACGGCCGTGACCGGGCCGTGGTGGTGGGCGAGGTGGCGCAGCGTACTGCTCGACGGCGGTCTGGCGGTGGTGTCCGCCGCGGAGTGCGGGGCGGAGGGCGTGCAGTTCGCCGGGGATGCGGGGATCCCGGTGCCGGTCGGGGTCCTGTTCGGTCTGCTGGCCGGTTCGGTGTTGTTGCTGCGCAGGAAGTGGCCGATCGCCGTCGTTCTCGTGGCGATCGCGATCACCCCCGCCCAGATGGGCTTCCTGATGGGCATCATCGGCCTGTACACCCTGGCCGCGGCCGAGCTGCCGCGCCGGATCATCGCGGCGCTGGCCGGCATGTCGTTCGTGGGGACGATGATTGTCACGTTTGTGCGGGTGCGGCAGGACATGGCGCGTGGGGATCTGACCCTCGGTGACTGGTTCGAGCCGTTCGCCTCCATCACCACGTCGCTCGGCTTGACCGCGCCTCCGGTGCTTCTCGGTCTGTATGTGGGTGCGCGGCGCCGGCTGATGGAGAGTTTGCGGGAGCGGGCGGACAGTCTGGAGCGTGAGCTTCAGTTGCTTGCCGAGCGGGCCGAGGAGCGGGCCGAGTGGGCGCGCAATGAGGAGCGGACGCGGATCGCGCGCGAGATGCATGATGTGGTCGCGCACCGGGTGAGTCTGATGGTGGTGCATGCCGCGGCGTTGCAGGCGGTGGCGCGCAAGGATCCTGAGAAGGCCGTGAAGAACGCGGTGCTGGTCGGCGATATGGGGCGGCAGGCGCTGACGGAACTGCGGGAGATGCTGGGTGTGTTGCGCTCGGGTGAGGGCGTGGTGCGGGGTGCGGAGCCGGTGCCGTTGGCCGCCGTGGAGGTGGCTGCTGCCGCGGCCGCGTCCCGGGCGGCGGTCGAGGCGGGTGCGGGGGAGGGGCCGTGTCTGTCCGAACTGGAGGAGTTGATCGGGCAGTCGGCTGCCGCGGGCATGGTGGTGAATCTGTCGGTCGAGGGTGAGCTGCGGTCGTATGCGCGTGAGATCGAGCAGACGGCGTATCGCGTGGTCCAGGAGGCGTTGACCAACGTTCACAAGCATGCGGCGGGTGCGAAGACGCAGGTTCGGTTGGCGCATCGTGGCTCGGAGATCGCGATGCAGGTGGAGAACGAGCCGCCGCCCGAGGTGGCGTCGGCGTCGGCGGCGCAACTGCCGTCCGGTGGCAATGGTCTGCTCGGGATGCGGGAGCGGGTCGCGGCGCTGGGCGGCGTTTTTGTGTCCGGGCCGACGGATGCGGGGGGATTCCGGGTTTCGGCGGTCATTCCGGCGGCTTGATCCGGAGTCTGTGCCGGGCCGCGGATGGGTCGGCTGGTCCGGCCGTGGGGTCAGCCTGCTGTCAGGCGGACCGGTTGCAGGCCGGCGATGAGTGTGGTGAGGGCGCGGTCGATGTTCGGGCCGAGGTACCAGTCGCCGGTGTGGTCGAGGGCGTAGACGCGGCCTTCGGCGTCGATGGCGAGCAGCGCGCCGGTGTCGGATTCCTCGCCGAGCGGGCACAGTTCGGTGTCCAGGGCGCGGCCGAGGTCGCCGAGGGTGCGGGCGAGGTGCAGGCCGTGCAGTGGGTCGAGGTGCAGTGTGGCGGGGGCGATCTGGCGGCCGGGGCCGGTGGGGGTGATGTGGAGGCCGCCGAATTCGGCCCAGGCTTCGACGGCCGCGGGGAAGACGGCGTGCCGGTGGTCGGCGGGCGAGGTGTGGGCGCGCAGGGTGTCGGCCCAGATTTCGGCCTGCTGTATGTCCCAGCGTCCGGGTTGCCAGCCGGCTGCGCGTAGGGCGGCGTCGACGGGTACGGCGAAGCGGGTGGAGGTGGTGCGGTCGGGGTGCATCTGCCCTTCGTTCGTCGAGATCTTGGGGTGGTACGAGTGGTAGGAGTGGTGCGGGCGTGCGGGTGGTTCCGGTCGTGCGGGTGCGGGTGCGGGTGTTGGGGAGTGGTACGGGGGCCGGTGGGGGAGTGTTCAGCGGCCGGCCGCGCTCGGGTCGACGACGCGCACGCCGAAGTGGGCGCTCAGGGCGGTGCAGGCGCGGCAGGGCGTGGCGAAGCCGCCGTGCAGGGGGTCGCCGTCCTCGCGAATCCGCCGGGTGGTGAGCTTGGCCTGCTTGAGGGCCTTGCGGGCTTCGCCGTTGGTCATCGGCTTGCGGGCGGCGCGCTTGCTGCGCGCGGCGTCGGCGGCGGCGATGTGGCGGGAGATGAGGATGGTCTCCGCGCAGCGGCCGGTGAAGCGGTCCCGCTGGTCGCTGGTGAGGGTGTCGAGAAAGTCCTGGACGAGGGGGTGCAGGGACGGGGTCTGGTCGCCGCGGGCGGCGGTGCCGGTGAGGGTGGCGCCGCGTACGGACAGGGCGGCGGCGACGGTCGGCAGGATGCCGTCGCGCCGGTGGAGCAGGGCGGGCACCTGGGGTGACTCGGTGTGGCTCCAGCCGATGCGGGGGTCGCCCGACGGTTTGTCGGTGGCGCCGTTCCGTGCCTCGGCGTGGGCGTTCGCATGCGGTCCCGTCTGCGTCGCGTTCATGATCGTTTTCCCTCCCGGGCGTCCCCCCGAAGGACTCAGAGTGCCAAATGCCGTGGCGGGTGCGGAAACTGGGGCGCTGCGACACGCCCGGTTTTGGGCAGACCGTCACGGCGGGGTGACCTCGGGTCACGGAAGCGGAGGCCCGGTGACCGGTGTCCGTGTACCGCATAGGCTGTCGGCACCGCGATGGGCGCGGTCAACGCGTCGGTGACGTTGGAGAGACAGTCGGATACGGGTCGTGGCGCGCCGTGTGTGGTGCGGTTGTGGTCCGTACAGAGTGCCGCAGGGGGCAACCGCCATGACGACAGGTCGGCTCGGCCTGGGGGCACCACCCGGCCGCCAGGCTGGGGGACAAGCCACGCCGCCGAACGCGGCCTATGCCGGGCAGGTCGTGCACTTCCCGGATCCGGTCCGGGCGGCACGCCACCCGAGAGGGGTACGGGTCGATGAGGGCGGGTACCCCGATTTCTCGCCCTATGCGCGTGCGGTGGTGGAGATCGCCGATCCGCCGGAGGGTTTCGGCGTCGATGAACTGCGGCTGACGGACTATGTGTCGGCGAACGCGGTCCTGTCGGCGGCGGGGCACGAGCTGTGGGACACGGTTTCGGCGGTGGCCACCCCGCACGGCTGGACCTGGCACCACGTGGTGGGTTCGCGGCGACTCCAACTGATTCCGGTGGAGGTGAAGGCGTTGCTGCGGCATCACGGCGGGATCGCCACGGCCCGCGTCGACCAGGGCAAGCGGGGTACGCGGCCGTTGCAGGAGACGCGTCCGGCGCATTTCGGGCTGCCGAAGTCGGGCGTGGCCGTGACCGAGCAGCAGGTGCAGGGGGTCGAGGAGGATCTGGGGTATCGGCTGCCGGGCGGGTACCGCTCCTTTCTGAAGGCGGCGGGCGGCTGCGCGCCGGTGGGCACGGCGTTGGACGCCGAGTTGGGGCTGCTGCTGGACCAGCCGTTCTTCACGGTGCGCGACGAGGCGGCGGTCAACGATCTGGTGTATGTGAACAAGTGCCTGCGCGATCATCTGACCAAGGACTATCTGGGTGTGGCCTTCGTACAGGGCGGGCTGCTCGCGGTGAAGGTCAGGGGTGAGCGGACGGGTTCGGTGTGGTTCTGCGCGTACGACGACGCGCGGGACGTGGATCCGGCGTGGCCGCCGACGGAGCGGGTGGCGCGGCTGCTGTTGCCGTGCGGTGAGGACTTCGACGCCTTTCTGTCGCGGCTCGCGGGCAGCCCGCCGGAGCTGGAGACGGTGGCGAACCTGATGGTGGACGGCGGTTTCGCGCGTGCGGTGCCGGTGCCGTCGGCCGGGTCTGTGGGGGAGTGAGTTTTCGATGGTGACGTTCGCGCAGGCGCAGGAGCGCGCGGAAGAGTGGATCAACGGGGATGTGCCCGCGTACCAGCATCGTGAGGTGCGGGTGCGGGAGTTCGAGCTCGGCTTTGTGGTGTGGGGCGAGGACCGGGTGGAGGGGCCGCGTTCGGACGCGGGTGCGCAGCGGATCGTGATCGCCCGGGACAGCGGTGAGGCCACGCTCTGGCCGGGGCTGCCGGTGGGCGAGGTGATCCGCCGGTACGAGGAGGAGTACGGCCGTGAGGCGTCCCTGGCCGAGGCGCCGCCGGCGCCTGCGGCGCGGGTGGACCTCAACCAGACGTCGTTTCTGCTGAGTCCCCCGGAGTGGCTTCAGGAGGCGGCCGACAAGCTGGGCATTCCGGACCGGCGTGCGGCGGGTGACGATGCGCTGCCCGAGACGCAGGCCGGGGTCCCGGCCCGGCCGTCGGCGGCCGAGGCGCCGTCGGGTGCGGCGCCGGGAGCGGGGAGCGGCGCCGGTGGGTCTTCCGGTGCGGGTTTTGTGGGGGGCGTGGGCTCCGGTGGGTTCTCGGGTGCGGGTCCCGCGGCGGCCGGCGGTTCCGGGTCTTCGTGGCCGGCCGCCGGGGGCGGCGGTGACGGCGGTGCCGCGGCGGTGCCGGCCGGCGCGCCGGTGGGGGCGACGCCCTGGGCGGGCACGGACACCAACGCGGACGCCGGCGAGGACCGTTCGGTGCCGCTGCCCGCGACGGTGTTCTCGACGCCGTTGGGCGACTCGGACGACGACACCCCGCCGCCCGCCGTCGCGCCGGAGGCCAAGACGGCGCTGATGTCGGGCGGCAGCCAACTGCCGCGCACGGCGGTCGCACCGGCCCTCGGCGACCCGAACGCGCCCGGTGCGCAGGGCAGTACGCCGCCGCCTGCGCCGGGTGTTCCGCAGGGGAGTACGCCGCCGCCGGGTACTCCGCCGCCTCCTGGTGCGCCGCCGTACGGCTATCCGCAGGGGGGTATGCCGCCGCCTCCGCCGGGTGTTCCTGCGTATGGTCATGCGCAGGGTTCTGGTGGCGTCGGCACTCCGCCGCCGGGGGTCGGTTCGGCGGTGCCGCCGCTTCCGCAGGGTCCTGCTGTGCCGCCTGCGCCGGGTGTGCCGCAGGGGAGTGCGCCGCCGCCGGGTGGTACTCCGCCGCCTCCTGGTGCGCCGCCGTACGGCTATCCGCAGGGGGGTATGCCGCCGCAGCCTCCGCCGGGTGTTCCGCAGGGGAGTGCGCCGCCGCCGGGTGGTACTCCGCCGCCTCCTGGTGCGCCGCCGTACGGCTACCCGCAGGGGCCCGGGGTTCCCGCCGCCGGTCCGGGCGCTCCGACCCCGGCCGACGTGGGTGACATCGCGGACGCCGCCACGAGCAAGGCCGCGCCGCCGCCGCGCCGTGGTGGCGGCATGGGTACGCCGCCTCCGCCGCCGGGCGCTCCGGGCACCCCGGGCGTGCGGCCGGGAAGCA
>NZ_JBSGBN010000206.1:0-11339 GCF_053601275.1 Streptomyces sp. NPDC004752
CCCCGACGGACGCCGCCCTGGCCGCCGACCTCGCGCTGCCGATCGAGGAGCTGGAACTCACGGTCCGCTCCTACAACTGCCTCAAGCGTGAGGGCATCCACTCCGTGGGTGAACTCGTCGCCCGCTCCGAGGCGGACCTGCTCGACATCCGCAACTTCGGTGCGAAGTCGATCGACGAGGTCAAGGCGAAGCTGGTCGGGATGGGCCTGGCGCTCAAGGACAGCCCGCCCGGATTCGACCCGACCGCCGCAGCTGACGCGTTCGGCGCCGATGACGACGCGGATGCCGGTTTCGTGGAGACCGAGCAGTACTGATTCGGCTGCCGGTCCATTGCGACCGGTCGCGCAGTTCCCCGCGCCCCTTCGGGGGCGCGGACCCCTCCGAGCGTCCGAACGGGCGCCCGGATCTTCGACGGGCAACCGCCCGCTCGGATACTGACCCCGGTACCTGGCACGGCCGGGGCAGACACACAGGAGAAGAATCATGCCGAAGCCCACCAAGGGTGCCCGTCTGGGCGGCAGCGCCGCGCACGAGAAGCTGCTCCTCGCCAACCTTGCGAAGAGCCTCTTCGAGCACGGCCGTATCACCACCACCGAGGCGAAGGCCCGCCGCCTGCGCCCGTACGCCGAGCGTCTGATCACCAAGGCGAAGAAGGGCGACCTTCACAACCGCCGCCAGGTGCTCCAGGTCATCACGGACAAGGGCATCGTCCACACGCTCTTCACCGAGATCGGCCCGCGCTACGAGAACCGTCCCGGTGGCTACACCCGCATCACCAAGATCGGTAACCGTCGTGGCGACAACGCGCCCATGGCCGTCATCGAGCTGGTCGAGGCGCTGACCGTCGCCCAGCAGGCGACCGGTGAGGCTGAGGCCGCGACCAAGCGTGCGGTCAAGGAAGACGCCCTCAAGAAGGAGGAGGCCGTCGAGGCCACGTCCGAAGAGGCCGTCGAGGACGCCAAGCCGGCCGAGGAGGCCGCTGCCGAGGAGTCGAAGGACGCCTGAGCGGCTTCGCCCGACGCCGGAAGCGGGTCCACCCTTCGGGGCGGGCCCGCTTTCGCGTACCTGAGAGGATCCAGGGGTGAGTGAGGAAGTACAGCCCGGTCACGTACGGGTGCGCCTCGATCTGTCCTACGACGGCACCGACTTCTCCGGGTGGGCCAAACAGGCCGGGGGACGGCGGACCGTGCAGGGGGAGATCGAGGACGCGCTGCGGACCGTGACGCGGTCCGGGGACACGACGCACGAGCTGACCGTGGCCGGGCGGACGGACGCCGGGGTGCATGCGCGCGGCCAGGTGGCCCATGTGGACCTGCCCGCGAGGCTGTGGGCGGAGCACCGGGAGAAGCTGCTGAAGCGGCTTGCCGGACGGCTGCCGAAGGACATACGGGTGTGGGCCCTCACCGAGGCTCCGGCCGGGTTCGACGCGCGGTTCGCCGCGCTGTGGCGCCGCTATGTCTACCGGGTCGGGGACCGGCCCGGCGGGGTGGATCCGCTGCTGCGGGGCCATGTGCTCTGGCACGACTGGGCGCTGGACGTCGCGGCGATGGACGCCGCCGCGACGCCCCTGATCGGGGAGCACGACTTCGCGGCGTACGCGAAGCGGCGCGAGGGGGCGACCACGGTCCGGGAGATCCTCGACTTCGGGGTGCGCCGGCGGACGGACGGCATCGTGGAGATCGAGGTCCGCGCCGATGCCTTCTGCCACAACCAGGTGCGCTCCATGGTGGGCGCCCTGCTGTTCGTGGGCGACGGGCACCGTGACGCGGACTGGCCGCGGCGGGTCCTGGAGGCCCGCGTCCGCGACAGCGCCGTCCATGTCGTCCGTCCGCACGGGCTGACTCTGGAGGAGGTGGCCTATCCGGCGGACGCACTCCTCGCCGAACGGCAGCGGCAGTCCCGCCGGGTTCGGGGCGAGGCGCACGCGGTCAGCCGACCAGGATCTTCTTGACGGTCGGCCGCAGCCAGGGCGCCGGGGACTGCTGCGGCTGCGGCTGCGAGTGCGGGCGCGTGGGCGGGGCGCGCGGCAGGTGTCGGCGTGGGGGCACGCACGCGCAGATTGGTGGGGATGGGTTGGGGACCGTCCGTCGCGCTCTCGTCCGTGGGCAGGCCCAGTCGCCCGGCGGGGCCGCGTCGGCCGACGGCTCCGGTCAGCCGGGCCCGGACCCGTCCGTCCAGGTCCGAGGCGTCACGCCGGTGCCGGGCGTCAGTCGCCGGCCGCGGCCGACGCCTGGGCCTCGCCGCGGCGGCGGATCTGGCGGAAGGCGAACTCCGCCAGGTCGTCCCCGGTCGAGAAGACCTTGGTGTCCTTGGTCGTCACGTCCTTGCCGTTGGTGAAGCCGGCGAGGGTGAAGTAGGTGTAACGGCCGTAGGAGTTGGTCGTGGAGCGGCAGACGGCCGAGTCGCAGAAGGCCGTGACGCCCTTGCCCGCGAGGGACTTCACGATGCCCTTCTTGTCGGTCTGGCCCTTCGCCCTGGCGGCCTGGGCCTCGGTCTCGAAGACGGCGACGCCGACGGTGACCGCGACCCCGTCCTTGAGGTAGCTGACGCGCAGCAGGCGGGTGCAGTCATTGCCGGTGAGGACCTTGGGCAGGGTGCCGCCGGCCGCCGAGGCGCAGTCCTTGGTGTCGGCGGTGGCGCCCTTCTTGTAGACGGTCTCGCCCATGGTCAGCTGGGTGCCGGGGAAGAGGGTCTCGGCGCTGAGCGGCGCGGTGTCCTTCTGCGCGCTGGATATGAAGTCCTTTGGATCCAGCGGCGGCGGCGCGCTGGTCGGCGCGAAGGACGGCGCGGGCGAGTCGGAGTCGCTCGGCAGGGACGCGCTCGCGGGCAGGTCGGTGGGCCGGCCCGAGGCGTTGTCGTCGCCGTTCGCCGAGACCACGGCCATGGCCACGGCCGCGCCGACCGCCACTGTGGCGACCGCGCCGCCCCCGATGAACAGCAGCCTGCGCCGCTTGTTCCGGGTCTCCGACGCCTCCGCCAGGGCGGCCCAGTCCGGGGTCTGGTCGCCGCCGCTGTTCCAGGGCTGCTGAGAATGCGGTTTCCAGGGATCCCACTGGGACGGCGGTCCCCCCTGCCCATAGCTCATGGGCCGCATCCTAGACGGGGACCGGGTGCGCCGGTGCGCCGCTGCCAGTGGCGATAGGGGACCTATCGGCGCAGGATGGCGCATCTCCACCGGCCGAGGTGTCGCAGGCCACTCGTTTTGACCCGTACGGGGCACCCCGGTATCCTGCATGTTCGTTGTGTATTGGCTTGCTCATTCTCACGGGACGGGCCCTTACACCGGTCCACCGGGCCGATGACCAGCGACCAGCACGCGGTTTGCGTCACCGCAGTGCGGTCAGGGCTGTCGTGATCGTCTTTGGTGACCTTGTCAGGACCATTCACTGAAGAAGCGAAGGCTACGAACCGTGCGTACGTACAGCCCCAAGCCCGGCGATGTGACGCGTCAGTGGCACGTCATCGACGCTCAGGACGTTGTCCTGGGCCGTCTCGCCACGACTGCCGCCTCCCTCCTCCGGGGCAAGCACAAGCCGATCTACGCCCCTCACGTCGACACTGGTGACTTCGTCATCATCATCAACGCGGACAAGGTGCACCTCTCCGGCAACAAGCGGACCCAGAAGATGGCGTACCGCCACTCCGGGTACCCGGGTGGTCTGCGCTCCGTCCGTTATGACGAGCTGCTCGACAAGAACCCCGAGAAAGCCGTCGAGAAGGCCGTCAAGGGCATGCTCCCCAAGAACTCCCTGGGCCGTCAGATGCTCTCGAAGCTGAAGGTCTACAAGGGTGACCAGCACCCGCACGGCGCGCAGCAGCCGGTGCCGTTCGAGATCACCCAGGTCGCGCAGTAAGTCCGGCCACCCCCTAAGACCGAAGAGAATCTGAGGAGAATCGTGGCCGAGACCACTGCCGAGCAGCCGCTCGAAGAGATCGACATCGACAGCTACACCACCGAGTCCGAGGTCCCCGTCGAGGGCGAGTACACCTCGGAGTCCCTGGCCTCCCGCTTCGGCGAGCCGCAGCCGGCCGCCGGCCTGGGTCGTCGCAAGAACGCCATCGCCCGGGTCCGGATCGTTCCGGGCTCCGGCAAGTGGAAGATCAACGGCCGCACCCTTGAGGACTACTTCCCGAACAAGGTGCACCAGCAGGAAGTCAACGAGCCGTTCAAGGTTCTGGAGCTGGAAGGCCGTTACGACGTTGTCGCCCGCATCGCGGGTGGCGGTGTCTCCGGTCAGGCCGGTGCGCTCCGTCTCGGTGTCGCCCGCGCGCTGAACGAGGCCGACGTCGACAACAACCGCGGCCCGCTGAAGAAGGCCGGCTTCCTGCGCCGTGACGACCGTGCGGTCGAGCGCAAGAAGGCCGGTCTGAAGAAGGCCCGCAAGGCTCCGCAGTACAGCAAGCGCTGATCGCAGCTGCCTGCTCGTACTCCGAACGCCCCGGCGGCACGCCACAGTGCCACCGGGGCGTTCGTCTATCACAGGCCAAGGGCGTATAACGGCACAAGATGCTCAAAGGCTTGTGCGATCGGATGCCCGGGCGTGCGATGCCTGGGATACGGAGCCGCACCGACCCGGCAGCGAACCCTCGCATGCCCTACGGCTTTCGAAACTGACGCTTCCTCAAGGAGGACAAGTGGGACGACTCTTCGGCACGGACGGCGTGCGCGGCGTCGCCAACGCGGATCTGACCGCCGAGATGGCGCTCGGGCTGTCCGTCGCGGCGGCGCATGTGCTGGCCGAGGCGGGCAGCTTCGAGGGCCACAAGCCGACGGCGGTGGTCGGGCGGGACCCGCGCGCGTCCGGGGAGTTCCTGGAGGCCGCGGTGGTCGCGGGTCTGGCGAGCGCGGGCGTGGACGTGCTGCGGGTCGGTGTGCTGCCGACGCCCGCGGTGGCGTATCTGACCGGCGCCCTCGGCGCCGACCTGGGTGTCATGCTCTCCGCGAGCCACAATGCGATGCCCGACAACGGCGTCAAGTTCTTCGCCCGCGGCGGCCACAAGCTGGCCGACGAGCTGGAGGACCGGATCGAGGGCGTCTACGAGGAGCACCGCACGGGCGCCCCCTGGGACCGTCCCACGGGCGCGGGCGTGGGCCGGGTGCGGACCTACGACGAGGGGTACGACCAGTACGTCGCCCACCTCCTCGGTGTGCTGCCGAACCGGCTCGACGGGCTGAAGATCGTCCTTGACGAGGCGCACGGCGCCGCCGCCGGTGTCTCGCCGGAGACGTTCTCCCGTGCCGGAGCGCAGCTCGTCACCATCGGCGCCCAGCCGGACGGGCTCAACATCAACGACGGCTGCGGCTCCACCCACCTGGACCAGCTGAAGGCCGCCGTCGTCGAACATGGCGCCGACCTGGGTATCGCCCACGACGGCGACGCCGACCGCTGCCTGGCCGTGGATCACACCGGCGAGGAGGTCGACGGCGACCAGATTCTGGCCGTGCTCGCGCTGGCGATGCGGGAGCGTTCCGAGCTGCGCTCCGACACCGTCGTCGCGACCGTGATGTCGAATCTGGGCTTCAAGCTGGCCATGGAGCGCGAGGGCATCCGCCTTGTACAGACCGCGGTCGGCGACCGCTACGTCCTGGAGGAGATGAAGGAGCACGGCTTCGCCCTCGGCGGCGAGCAGTCCGGGCACGTCATCGTCCTCGACCACGCCACCACCGGCGACGGCACGCTGACCGGGCTGCTGCTGGCCGCGCGGGTCGCCGAGACCGGCCGTACGCTGCGGGACCTCGCCTCGGTCATGGAGCGGCTGCCCCAGGTCCTCATCAATGTGCCGGACGTGGACAAGTCCCGGGTGAAGACCTCCGCCGATCTGGCCGCCGCGGTCGCCGAGGCGGAGCGGGAGCTGGGATCCACCGGGCGGGTGCTGCTGCGTCCCTCGGGCACCGAGCCGCTGGTCCGCGTGATGGTCGAGGCCGCGGACATCGACCAGGCCCGGTCCGTGGCCGGCCGGCTCGCCGACGCGGTGAAGTCGGCGCTCGGATAGCCGACGTGGTGCGGTCGGTGCGGTGAAGTCGGCGCTCGGTGGCCGGGCGGGAGAGCGGGCGGGCCGGCCGGTGGGAGCCGCGGTCCGGCCGGGCGTTCAGCCGGACGTGGGGCGTCGCTGGTCGGCCGGGCGCTCAGCTGGACGTCGGGCGTCGCGGGGCGGCGGGGCGTTCAGCCGGACGTCGGACGTCGGGCGTCGTCGCCTCGCCCAGAACAGCTTCTGGGCGAGCAGCGTGAGCGTGCCCGCGAGCACGATCCCGCCCAGGTTGGCCAGCAGCTGCCAGGCGGAACCCCAGGTCTGCGCGTACTCCGAGTAGCTGAACGCCACCGCGGCGTTCGCGGCCGCCGGGACCGTGGTCACGGAGATCGCCACGCCGATCAGCGCGCCCGACTTGGCGGATGTGAGGGACAGGGTGCCGGCGATACCGGCCAGGAACGCCACCACGAACGACATCGCGTCCGGCTTCCAGATGAACGAGGTGTTCGGCCGGGCCGCCTCCACCATCGACCTCTCGAACAGCCCGAGCAGATCCATCAGCCCGCTGAAACCGGCCGTCAGCACCATCGCGATGGCGAACCCGGCGAGCAGGGCCCACAGTGACCGCCACACCAGGTGCGGCGCTCGCTGCACCAGCGCCGTCGAGATCCCCGCAAGCGGCCCGAACTCCGGGCCGACGGCCATCGCGCCCACGATCAGGATCGCGTTGTCCAGCAGCACACCGCAGGCGGCGAGCATCGTGGCGACGGTGAGGAACGCCACATAGGTGACGGTGAGCGTCGACTCCTCGTGGGTCGCCTCGGCGAGGTGCTCCCACAGCACCGCGTCCGCGCCCTCGCCGGGCGCCTCCTCCTCGGCCTTGTCGGCCCGCCTGGACAAGGTCAGGTCGATGTTCTCCACGGCGATCGAGCCGGTCTCCTCAAGGCCCGCCGCCCGCAGCGCGGCCAGCAGTTCGTCGCCCGCCTCCCGCGCCACGTCGCACATGACGACGTCCCCGACGGGACTTCGCGCGGCACCGGGCAGCACCACGAGGTGCGCGGTGCCGACCGTCCGCTCGATGAGGCGGACCACGTCGTCGGTCGTGCCGGGCGGGGAGATCAGGCGGAGGTGCAGCATGGCGGCAGGGTAGCGGTCACAGTTTGCGCAGCCGCAGCCGCTGCACCTTGTGATCCGGGCCCTTGCGCAGGATGAGGGTGGCGCGAGGGCGGGTGGGGGCGATGTTCTCCACCAGATTGGGCCGGTTGATGGTCCGCCACAGCAGGCGGGCGTAGTCCAGGGCCTCCTCCTCGGACACCTCGGTGTACTTGCGGAAGTACGAGGACGGGTCCTGGAAGGCGGTGGCGCGCAGCTTGCGGAAGCGGCTGAGGTACCAGCGCTCGATGTCCTCGGTGCTCGCGTCGACGTACACGCTGAAGTCGAAGTGGTCGGCGAGACCGACCCGGGTGCGGCCGTCCATGCCGGGCAGAGCCTGCTGGAGGACGTTCAGGCCCTCCACGATGAGGATGTCCGGGCGGCGGACGGTGAGCCGCTCGCCGGGCACGATGTCGTAGATCAGGTGGGAGTAGACGGGGGCGGTGACCTCGTCCTTGCCTGCCTTGATGTCGGCGACGAAACGGATGAGGGCCCGGCGGTCGTACGACTCCGGGAAACCCTTGCGGGACATCAGGCCGCGCGCCTCCAACTCCTTGGTGGGGAGCAGGAAGCCGTCCGTGGTGACCAGTTCGACCCGCGGGTGTTCCGGCCAGCGGGACAGCAGCGCCTGGAGGAGGCGGGCGACGGTGGACTTGCCCACGGCCACGGAGCCGGCGACGCCTATGACGAACGGTGTGCCGGACTGGGAGCCCTGTTCGCCGAGGAAGGTGTTCAGGGCGCTTCTGAGCCCGTCCGTGGCGCCCACGTACAGGTTGAGCAGCCGGGACAGCGGGAGGTAGATGTCGCGTACCTCGTCGAGGTCGATGACATCGCCGAGGCCGCGCAGCTTCTCGACCTCCTCGGCGGTGAGCGGCAGCGGTGTCTTGTCGCGCAGCGCGCTCCACTCGGCGCGGGTGAGATCGACGTAGGGAGTCGCCTCCGGCCGGTGCCGGTGGGCGCTCCGGGGCATCGAGGAGACCGGAGAGATCACAGTCCATTGTTAACGGAGTTTGAACGCGGCGGCGGGTGGGGTGGGTCACGTACGGCCCGCGCACTGGGGCGCGGACGGGCGGGGCGGGAGCCTCCGTTCAGGCCCGGTATCGCCTCAACGCGCTCCCGGGCGCGGGCAGGAGGGGCGGCCGGCAGCGGTGTGTCGGAGTGGTGCGCGGGGGTGATGTCGAGGAGGGGCGGTCGTACGTCCGGGGACCGGCGGTCGTACGACGGTGGGAATTTCCGATTTCGGGCACGCGGTGCCGGTTTCACGCGGGCTTCGGCCCGTAGGCTGCGCCCCATGTGCGGAATCGTGGGATATGTGGGGGCGCAATCGGCGCTTGACGTCGTCATGGCCGGGCTGAAGCGGCTGGAGTACCGGGGCTACGACTCGGCGGGCGTCGCCGTGCCCGCGGACGGCGGGCTCGCCGCCGCGCGGAAGGCCGGGAAACTGGTCAACCTGGAGAAGGAGTTGGTCGAACGGCCGCTGCCGACGGGGACCACGGGGATCGGACACACCCGGTGGGCCACCCACGGGGCGCCCACGGACGTGAACGCGCATCCGCACCTGGACAACGCGGGGCGGGTAGCGGTCGTACACAACGGGATCATCGAGAACTTCGCGGTGCTGCGCGCCGAACTGACCGAGCGGGGCCATGGACTCGTGTCCGAGACCGACACCGAGGTGGTCGCGCATCTGCTGGCCGAGGAGTTCTCGGCGACCGCCGATCTCGCCGAGGCGATGCGGCTGGTGTGCCGGCGGCTGGAGGGCGCGTTCACTCTGGTGGCGGTGCACGCGGACGACCCGGACGTGGTGGTCGGGGCGCGGCGGAACTCGCCGCTGGTGGTGGGCGTTGGAGAGGGCGAGGCATTTCTCGCCTCGGACGTCGCCGCGTTCATCGCCCATACGCGGTCGGCGATCGAGCTGGGTCAGGACCAGGTGGTGGAACTGCGCCGGGACGGCGTCACGGTGACGGGCTTCGACGGCCGTCCCGCGGAGGTCAGGTCGTACCACGTGGACTGGGACGCGTCGGCCGCGGAAAAGGGGGGCTATGACTACTTCATGCTCAAGGAGATCGCCGAGCAGCCCAAGGCGGTCGCCGATACGCTGCTGGGCCGCATCGACGCGGCCGGCTCGCTGAGCCTGGACGAGGTCCGGATCGACGCGGGTGAACTGTGCGAGGTGGACAAGGTCGTCATCGTCGCGTGCGGTACGGCGTTCCACGCGGGCCTGATCGCCAAATACGCCATCGAGCACTGGACGCGAATCCCGTGCGAGGTGGAGCTGGCCAGCGAGTTCCGCTACCGGGACCCGATCCTCGACCATCGGACGCTGGTCATCGCCATCTCCCAGTCCGGCGAGACCATGGACACCCTGATGGCGCTGCGGCACGCCCGCGAGCAGGGGTCCAAGGTGCTGGCGATCTGCAACACCAACGGCTCGACGATTCCCCGCGAGTCGGACGCGGTGCTGTACACCCACGCCGGGCCGGAGGTGGCGGTCGCCTCGACCAAGGCGTTTCTCACGCAGTTGGTGGCGTGCTATCTGGTCGCGCTGTATCTGGCCCAGGTGCGGGGCACCAAGCGGGGCGACGAGATCGGGGCGGTCATCCGGGACCTGTCGCGGATCGCCGGGTCGGTCGACCGGGTCCTGGAGACGATGGAGCCGGTGCGGGCGCTGGCGCGCACGCTCGCCTCGAAGGACACGGTGCTCTTTTTGGGGCGGCATGTGGGGTACCCGGTGGCGCTGGAGGGCGCGCTGAAGCTGAAGGAACTCGCGTACATGCACGCCGAGGGCTTTGCGGCCGGGGAGTTGAAGCACGGGCCGATCGCGCTGATCGAGGAGGACCTGCCGGTGGTGGTCGTCGTGCCGTCACCGCAGGCGCGGTCGGTGCTGCACGACAAGATCGTGTCCAACATCCAGGAGATCCGGGCGAGGGGCGCGCGGACGATCGTGATCGCGGAGGAGGGCGACGAGGCGGTGGCCCCGTACGCCGACCATCTGATCCGCGTCCCGGCGACGCCGGCCCTGCTCCAGCCGATGGTGGCGACGGTCCCGCTCCAGGTCTTCGCCTGCGAACTCGCGACGGCCCGCGGCAACGAGGTGGACCAGCCGCGGAACCTGGCGAAGTCGGTGACGGTGGAGTAGCTGACGGGGGAGTGCTGTAGGCGACGGTGGAGTAGTGGAGTGGACGGCGTGCCGAGGAGGCGCCCGGCGCCGCCCCGGTCTCGGCCGCCCCGGGCGGCCGTGTGGGGTGCCGGTTCACCGTAGGGTGCTCGGCATGAGCATCATCGGGGTCGGTATCGACGTGGCCGAGATCGACCGGTTCGAGGTGTCGCTGCAACGGACGCCCGCACTTGTCGAACGGCTCTTCCTGGAGAGCGAGTTGCTGCTGCCGAGCGGCGAGCGCCGGGGTGTGGCCTCCCTCGCCGTCCGCTTCGCCGCCAAGGAGGCCCTGGCCAAGGCGCTCGGTGCCCCGCCCGGCCTGCACTGGACGGACGCCGAGGTGTACGTGGAGGACAGCGGGCAGCCCCGGCTGCGGGTGACGGGGACGGTCGCGGCCCGGGCCGCCCAACTCGGCGTGAAGTCCTGGCACGTCTCTCTCAGCCACGACGCGGGGGTGGCGTCGGCGGTGGTGATCGCGGAGGGGTGACGGCCCGCCGGCCGCCCCGCGTGGCATGGCGCGCGCGGGTGCGGGCGCAGCCGCGGCAGGTGCGGGCGCTGCGGGTGCGGGTGCGGGTGCGGGGGCATCCGGGGCAGACTCGAACCCATGCGTACTGCGTACAGCGTGGAGAGGGTGCGGGCCGCCGAGCGTGACCTCATGGCGCGGTTGCCGGCGGGGGCGCTCATGCAGCGTGCCGCCGCCGGACTGGCGGCCGCCTGCGCCGAGTTGCTCGGACGCGTCTACGGCAGCCGGGTCGTGCTGCTGGTCGGCAGCGGGGACAACGGAGGTGACGCCCTGTACGCCGGGGCGCGGCTTGCGCGCCGGGGGGCGGGGGTGACGGCCGTGCTGCTCGCGGCCGACCGCACCCACCCCGCAGGACTCGCCGCGCTGCGCCGCGCGGGCGGTGCCGTGGCCGCGCCGGGCGGCGGTGAGGCGGCGATCGAGCGGGCCGACCTCGTCGTCGACGGCATCGTCGGGATCGGCGGCCGGGGCGGTCAGCGGGAAGAAGCCGCGGCACTGGGAGCCGACGACGTGCGTAGCGGGGCGGCAGTCGACGCCGTC
>NZ_JBSGBN010000207.1:0-11132 GCF_053601275.1 Streptomyces sp. NPDC004752
GGGCTCAGTGACGCAGACCGCATCAGAGTCGGAAGTCCTACTGATCACGGGACCTGCCGCCGCTGGAAAGAGCACACTGGCCGACCACTGGGCACGCAGCCGCTCGGACCCGTGCATGCATGTCTCGCTGGACGACGTACGCGACTGGGTGAAGTCGGGATACGCGAATCCGGAAGACGGCTGGAGCTCCGCGGCCGAGGCGCAGTACGTGCTGGCGCGCCGGTGCACGGCACTGTGCGTGCGCGAGTACGTGCGCGAGGGGTACACGTGCGTGATTGATGACGCCGTGTTCCCCGACTGGCCTGCCGTCAGCCTGGAGGGCTGGCGGAGCGCACTGGGGGACCTCACTGTCACCGTGGTGGTGCTGATGCCCTCCTTTGAGGTCCTGGCCGAGCGAAACGAGAATCGGTCGGGGCACCGGCGACTCTCCCACGAGACACTGAAGGTGATCTACGATCAGATGAGCGGTTGGCGGGACCTGGACGTCCCACTGATCGATAACACAGGCCTCGGCACCGTCGAAACTGTGGAGCTCATCGACCGTATGATGAGCTCCGCCTGCGACTGCCGACCTGCGAACAGGGATCTGTGAGGTGGCTGTACATGCATCAGTTCTGACGTTCCCCTCGTAGCGTGAAGACCCTGACTGCAGTGGAAGTTGGGGTCGTTGCAGAGAGGAGCGTCAACGGCGCGACGCGGAGTTCCGCGAGGAGGCCGTACGGGTCCGTCACCGAGACAGAAAAGACGGTCGCCGCGGACCTGGGGACCAAGGAGATCGTCCTCAGCACGTGGGGCTCCCGCGCCGCCGGGTCGGCAGAGCCGGGTCAGCGGCAAAGAGCGAGGAACTGGCCAGGCTACGCCGGGAGAAGGCTCTGTTGAAGAAGGACAACAAGGAGCTGGTCATCGAGCGTGGTGTCTTCGAGCGCTGCATGGTCCTCTGGGCGAAGTGACTGAGACAGTTCCGGAAGTGCTGGTCTCCTTCATCGGTAACCAGAGGACCGAGTACGGCGTTTTCCACCAGGTGGTCTGTCCGGCCCTCGGAGTGTTCGAAGCCTGGTCCCACAAGTGGCGCCGCTGGCCGTTCCGGCCAGGGTCTCTACGCTTCCAGAGGATTGATAACATACCGTCCTGAGCAGGCATTTTGTAAGTACAGTCGATCATGGCAAGCTCGGGCTGCGTGGCTCTGCGCATGCTCTACCTGGTCTTCTTCAGGCTCCTTGGACTGCTCCTGTGGCTGTCGCGATCGGAGGACGCCAAGGACGTCGAGCTGCTGGCACTGCGCCATGAGAACGCGGTGCTGCGCCGTCGGCTCGGCGTTCGGCCGCGGTTGACCTGGCCGGAGCGCGCCGTGCTCGCCGCACTCGCCCGGCACCTCCCGACCCGACTGCGCCGCCACCGCCTGGTCACCCCCGCCACGCTGCTGTCCTGGCACCGCCGACTGGTGCGCTGGAAGTGGAGGCAGAAACCCGCGCGCACGGGCCGGTCGCCTGCCTCAGAGGAGATCACCGGCCTGATCCTGCGCCTGGCCCGGGAGAACCCGGCCTGGGGCTCGACCCGCATCCAGGGCGAGCTGCGACGCCTCGGGCACCGCGTCGGCGCGTCCACCGTCCGCCGCATCCTGCGCAGCGCCGGTCTCGGCCCCGCACCCCGGCGAAGCAGAGGCGCCCCGACCTGGAGCGAGTTCGTACGTACCCAGGCCTGCGGTCTGCTCGCCGCCGACTTCTTCCATGTGGACACCGCGGGCTTGAGCAGGCTGTACGCCTTCTTCGTCATGGAGGTCGGCAGCCGCACCGTGCACATCCTCGGTGTCACCGCCCACCCGACCGCGGCCTGGGCCACCCAGCTCGCCCGCAACCTCCTCGCCGGCCTCGGCGATCGGGCCGCCTGCTTCCGCTACCTGCTGCGCGACCGCGACAGCCGCTACACCCACGCCTTCGACGCCGTCTTCCAGGGCGAGGAGATGGAGATCCTCAAGGCCGCGCCACAGGCACCGGAGATGAACGCCCACGCCGAGAGATTCGTACGCACGGTCAGAACCGAGTGCACCGACCGGATGCTCATCCACAACGAGCAGCACGCCCGCCACGTCCTCACCGAGTACGCCGCGCACTACAACACCGGCAGACCACACCGCGCCCTGCACCTGCGCGCTCCTGCCGACGACCCCGACGTCATCCCCCTCCCTGCACAGCGCGTCCACCGCCACAACGTCCTCGGCGGACTCATCCACGAGTACCGCAACACTGCGTGATCAAGATCGCGCAGACTGACGAATACCCAGCTCAGCGCATATACGCGACTTTTGGTACCCAACAGGGCGAAGCTGGCCGGGTCGATCGCGTTTCGGGCCTCGGCCAGCATCTTCGCTTGCCGCTGGGCCAGCAGCCAGCGGTAGGAGGGGCGGATGACCTGGCCGCAGACCAGCAGCAGCACTCCGGTACTCAGGTCCCCGCGGTGGTAGCCGGCTGCCTGCGGTCCCAGTGCCAGGTCGGTCCAGTCCCTTCCGGCATCGTCGGCGCCGCTGGCCAGCCACCGGTCCTGCCAGGTGTCCCCGGGCTGCCGTTCGAGCCAGTCCAGGAGGCGGTTCAGCCCGCGCCGCCGGACGGTGTCCCGCGGGCGTCCGTGAGCCGGGTCGGTGAACAGTTCCAGAAGCCGCGCGGTGAGCTCCGCGCGATTGAGTAGGGTCTGCGGCCACTCCTGTGCCGCAGGCCGGGCCGCCCATGCCTCCGGCTGATCCTGATGGGGAGGCCGCGTTCGTTCCGGCATGGGCTTCGCGCCCGCACTTTCCGTTGTCATGCTCACCGGTTGCCTCCGTCGGGAGCCGACGGGCCGAGCAACGCTTCAAGCACTTCGGGCCGATAGCCGGGGGCGGGTGGGGCCGGCGGCTTCTCCCGTTCGGCACGCTGACGCGCGTGATGCGCGAGGATCTGGGCGACGACCTCGTCCTGCGCGGGCGAGAGGTAAAGCTCAGTGGTGGTGATATGGGCATGTCCGAGGACCCACTGGACGTCCGCGAGACTCAGGTGCGGGTTGCGGATCATCCTTTTGGCCGCGGAATGTCGCAGGTCATGGAGGGTCCAGTTTGAACCGAGCACAGCATTGGCTCGGTTGAAGACCATCCGGACCGCGTCGTATCCCAGTTGGCGAAACGGACGCCGCAGCGTCCACCACAGGGGCTCGTCGGGGCCGTCAGGTACCAGCTCGCGCACCTGGTGCTGATACAGCTTCAGCCAGACGAACGCGTCTGCCGAGGCAGGCAGGTGTTGAAGTGCCCGGCTGCCCTTGCGGATCACGCCGATGAGCTGGTCTTCCGGGACGATCAGGCTTCGGGTCGAACCAAGCAGCTCGGAGGCCCGGGCGCCGGTCGAGATATAGAACGCAACCAACGCGCGGTCCCGGTGCGACGCGAGCCCGGCGAACAGTTCGTTGAACGCCTGATCGGGGATGCTGCGCGGAATCCGCCGGGGCTCGCGCGGCTGGTACTCCGCCCGCCTGGACGGCCGACGGAACGGCTGCATCGGGTTGTGATGGGCGTTGACATGTTCGTCTTCGGCAGTTCTGGCCTTGGGGAACGGGTTGATCAGCGGGCGACCGGTCATCTCGCGGTGATACTCGTAGAACGACCGGACGGCGGCCCGAACGTGCCGTCTGGTCCGGTCGGCATAGTTCTCGCCGGGCGTCTGCTTGCCCGTGATCGGGTTGGCCGACCCCGGACTCGGCGCATCCGGCCGACGTTGCCTCGCTGGCTTCTTCACGGTCTTCAGCCATAGGGCGAAGTCCCTGGCCTCCGCTCGCCCCGCGCGGTCCCAGGCAACATCGATTGCAGCCAAGAACCGGAACCAGGAAAGGAGTTCATAGGCGTACGAGCGCAGAGAAGCGGGGCTGTCGTCATCGGCGAGCATGTGATGGAGGAACTCGGTGACCGCGTCGACCTCGACGCCATCGCCTCCGATCAGCCGGTACGGAAGCAACGGGTCGCCGGTCTCTTCGACCCGGCCCGTCCTCAGCACCTCCAGTGCCGCTATGCCCCGTACCACTGCCGTGTGTTCCGGCATCTCGACCTCCACGAACCGTCGTTGGCTCGCGATCACAGCAGATTCGGGAGCCCGAGCGGGCGAGCTTCGGGAGCGCAGGACGACACTGCCAGTCACGGTCTGCCTCAATGGTGGATCGGGGGGCCGTCGAGGTTAGTTCGGTCAACGGGGCATCCGTTGCCCGGTCCTCCAGATGGATCCGCGCCAGCGGCCCCGCCTCCTGGAGATCATCCAGAACCTCCGCGAGCGCATCCGCGAGGCCCGCGCCAACGGCTGGCTTGGCGAGGTCGAGGGACTTCAAGTCAGCTTTGACGCCGCGATGGCCAAGCTCAACAGCCTTAAACGGGCTCCGACCGATGGCCGGCCGCAGCTGGTTGACCTTGGCATGCCGGTCTTTACCGACCACGCACCACGGCTTCAGCCAGGACCGGGAGAGTCCGGATACCGGCCCTGATCCTGTCATCGAGCGAGTTCGGCTTGGCGAAGACTGCGGAACACCTCCGCGGTCGTCCATCCGCGCAGCGTGGCGTGAATCGACGAGCGGAATGCGGCCTCGGCCGTGGTGGCGTCGAGGGCCCCGGCCAGTTCGAGGGTCACAAGCCCGTGCAGGGTTGCCCAGATCGACAGGGCGATCGCCGTTGCGTCGCCTGCGAGGACGGACGCCGTCAAGGCGCGATCGATTGCCGCGAGGAGCGGACGGATCGGGTCACTGGCACCGACCTCTCCCGACGGGTCGAAGGACTGCACACCACCGAAGAGCACCGTGTACAGGTGGCTGTGTCCGCACCCCCAACGACGGTAGGCGACGGCCAGCGCGTAGAGGTCTGCGAGAGGGTCCGCGGAGGTCTGCACCGTCGACAGGTCCTGGAAAAGGCCGGCGACGGCTCTGTCGCGCACCGCACCGATCAGCCCGTCCTTTCCACCGAACAGGGAGTACACGGCCGTCGTCGACGCCTCGGCAGCAGCGGCCACGGCGCGGACCGTGAGCGACTCCCGCGGACGGGTGGCGAGCATCTCGGTCGCGCACTCCACAAGCCGTTCTTTGACGGCCTCGTCGTTTGTTCTGGGCCTACCCACGGCCAGCAGCCTACCTCTGTTTGATAACGTCGTTTTGAAACGGCGTTCTGAAACTGTCGGAGGTCCGCTATGCCCAAGTCCGCCATACGTCTTGTCCGCTTCACCGGACGCTTACTGCTGGCCCTGGCCGCCGTCGCGATGCTGGTCGTCGTCTTTCTCGCACTGATCGCCCTCACAGACGGGGCAGGCTCGGGGCTTGCCGCATGGTTGCCGACCCTTGGAGTCGGGGCCGTCCTCGCGACGTGGCGGGGCCGACGCCGCATTTGGCCAGCGCGGCTCGCGCCGTTCCTGCCGGTCGCTGTCGCGGCAGCATTGACGGCGTCGGTCTGCATCCCGACCGTGCCGACGGCCCGGCGGTACCCGCCCGCCCTACCCTTCGTGACCACGCAGCACTGGAGCCTGACCACGGGCAGCCGGGTCGCGGTGTACCACTACCCGCCCGCGCACCCAAGCCCCCGGCATCCCATCCCGCTCGTGTACCTCAACGGCGGACCGGTCCGTGGCATCTCGGTGCTCGACCACCGGTTCCTGCAACTCCTGGCCCGCCAGGGCTACGACGTCTACGCCTACGAACAGGCCGGCGGCGGACGAAGCGACCTGCTCCCCATGGGTCAGTACACGATCTCCAGGTCAGTCAGCGACCTCGCCGCCTTCATCGACCGCCTGAACAAAGGCAAGGCTGACATCCTCGGATTCTCCTCAGGCGGGGCCGTGCTCACCCGAGCCTTGGCCGACCCGCGCGTCGCCGCACGCCTGCACCGGGCGATCATCGCCGAGCCCGGCCCCATGGACGGCCCCACCGCACACATCACCGGGCACAAGGGCCGAAAATCCGCACGCGGCCTCGCGCCGGCCCCGACGGGACCGCGATCGACGCACGTTCCCCGGTACGCCGTGGCATTCGGCCTCATGCGACTCGGACTCCTCACCCCCGACACCGGACTGATCGGACAGGCCGAAGGCGACAACGCCTTCACCGCCGCAGACCTCGGCAGCGACACCGCATCCGCCTACTGCGCGCGCGACGCGCACCGCATCCCCGCCGAGGACACCGCACAGAACTTCTCCTTCAGTCCCGCCGCCAGCCTCCGCATCCAGCAGACGGTCAAGGACTCACCCTCCATCGCCCCGCAACTGAGGCGCTCCCGGACCCCCGCGATGCTGATGATCGCCGAGTGCTCCTCCCAGGTCCGTCAATGGGAGACCACCGTCCTTGCCAATGACCCCGCCATCCAGCGCACGCAGTACATGCCCGGAGTCGGACACCACATGTGGAACGGCCTCGACGACAACAACGACCGAGCCGCCGCCGTCATCACCGCGTTCCTTCAGGACAAGCCAGCACCCCTGCCGAACTACCCGACCCGCGACGAGATCCCTACCTTCCTGCGCGACCACAAATGAAGACGTTCCAGCCCAGCACCGGCAAAGGCGGGCGAAACCGCGAAGCCGCCTGGGCCCTGCACGAAGTACAGCCAAGGACGAGCTCGTAGCCCGGAAAAGCGCACCCGCAATCGCCGACGCCATCGGGAACCGGATGCGCGAGGCCGGCGCCCAGGTGCAGGTCACCCACCACCACATCAACCGGCCGCCGGTCCCCCGCAAGCACCCGCGTCCCGACTGCCCGTTCTGCCGGATCATCCACGACGGGGCCCCGGCCACGATCGTCCACGAGTGGAGCGACGCCCTCGCGATCGTGCCCCGCAGCGGCGGCTGCGCCGACGGCCACCTCTTGGTCCTGCCACGCGGCCACGTCGCCGACTTCACGACCGACCCCGTCGTCTCCGCCACTGTGCAGATGCGCGCCGCCGAACTTGCCGCGCAGATCGGCGGCCAGTGGAACTACCTCACCTCCTGCGGCCCGGACGCGACCCAGACCGTGTTCCACCTGCACGGCCACCTCGTTCCCCGAACCGCCGACGACGGCCTCGCTCTGCCCTGGACCCACCCCATCCGCGAACAGGGGTCCGCCCGATGAAGCGACTCTTCCGCCGCTGCGGCCACGCCCCCGGCGCCCTCACCCCCGAGGACCAGGATGCCGTCGATCAGTTCCGCGCGATGCTCGCCGCAGTGCGCGACCCGGAGCCCTGGACGCCCGGCCGCGCCCAGGACATCGCTGTGAGGGTCGGCCCATTCATCGAGCGCGCGCCCCCGTCCCGGCGACGACCACGGCGCCCTGATCGCCGTGGCCCTGGTCCACCCCGACACCCCGCACGCCACGGCCTACCCCCACGGCCACAAGCTCGGCTACGCCGAACGCGGCTGGCTGCGCTGCGAGACGACCGCGATTCTCGGTGTCTGGCAGCCGGCCTATGCGATGCTCACCCACGCCGCCGCGAACCTGCCCCTCCCCGACGATGTCGGCATGACCCCCGCCCACTACGGCGTCCACGTCGAAGCCCGCCGCAGCGACAACACCGGCCACACGCTGCTCCGCCTCGGCCCCTACACCCAGACCTGGCTCGCCTCCCGCGACGCCGACCGTCTCAACACCGAGTTGGAGGGCCGGGAGGCCACCCTCATCCCCGGCTTCACGGTCACCGCGAAGGGCGCGCCGTTCCACGTCAGCGACCACGAGAGCTACACCGACCCGCACGGCGCCGACATCGCCACACTCCTGGCCGACGCCGTCGCAGGAGTGGACGCGTGACCACCATGGCCCTGCACGAGATCAAGACCAGAGAGGGCGACGACGGCACCCCCGCGACCTATACTCCCTGAGAGCAGGGCGGACCAACACCGTGCGGCAGTCCTGACCTTGACCAGCCCGGGGCCGCCGCCGGCCGCGCCGTCGCCTTCCGGCACATGCTGGACGAAGTCATCACGGTCGCCCACCAGGTTGCCGAGACGCGACACCGGGACTGAAGGTCGGCACGAGCGCCCATACGGTCTACTCGGGGCCTCCTCAGTCCCGTATAGCAAGCCCCGCCCCTCCCAGACTTCAGCAGGGAGGGGCGGGGCCTTTTTGCGTTTTGTCCCGCAGCTTCAAAACCCGGTTTTGAAGCTGCGGCTGAGAGGCGACGCCTGGTGTGCTTCCAAAACCCGGTTTTGACGCGCCCGGTGGACGGCCGGGTCCTGATGGATCGTGCCACTCATGCCATGCTGTCCCGGTCCGCTAGTACCGGCCCTCGGGGCCGGCAAGCACACGGAACCTATAGAGCACCACTCATGGCACGGATCACCGCGCTCATCAACCGCAAAGGCGGAGTCGGTAAATCGACTCTGACCGTCAACACTGCGGCCATCACTGCCAACGTCCTGGGCACTTCCCCTGAAGGCGAACCCGACTATGTGGCCGCTGTCTCCGCCGACCCCCAGGGATCTGCCACCTGGTGGTCCGAACGCGTCGGCGACGACCTGCCGCTCTCCTTCATCCAGACCAAGTCCCGTGCAGACCTCGACTTCTTTCCCGAGCTGAAGAAGTCCCGCAAGGTCAAGCACGCGTTCATCGATACCCCCGGATCGATGGACTTGCCCGAGGACGAAAAGCAGCACGCCGGCGACCCCTTCGGGAAGAGCGCCGCCGCTGACGCCATGCGGGCGGTCCTCGCCATCGCCGACGACATCATCGTCCCGGTCGAACCCGAACCGCTCGGCTTCATGCCCACCCGCGACACCATCGAGGAAGTCGTCAAACCGCTCGGTCTGCCGTACTGGGTCGTCATCAACAACTGGGATCCCCGCGATGGCGAAGCCGACCTTGAGCAGACCAAGAACTTCGTGAGCACTCAGGGCTGGAAGCTCGCCAACACTGTGATCAGGCACTACAAGGTCCACACCCGGGCAGCTCTGGAAGGAACCGTCGTAACACAGTACAAGAAGAACCGCGTGGCCATGGAGGCCCGCGAGGACTTCTACCAGCTCGCAGTCGAGATCGGCGCCGGGAAGAAGGGCGGCCGCTGATGGCGACTAAGAAGAAGGCATGGAGCGACCTGCTCGGCACGGGCACCTCGGACAAGGCCGGGGACGCCGACGCCGCTGCCGAGGGAGCCAAAGAGCCGCCGGCCACCGTGCTGATGCACACCATCGTCGGCAACCCGGAGAACCCGCGGCCGGAAGAGGACTACACCGACGCTGATCCCGAGTTCCGCGAGCTGAAGGTCACGATGAAGGAGATCGGCCAGCTCCAGCCGCTCGCCGTGGTCTCGCGCAGCGTGTACGAGCAGGCCAAGCCGGACGTGGTGGCGCAGTTGAAGCCGAAGGACCGAGAGCAGCACCGCAAGGCCGACTGGGTCGTGATCACCGGCAACCGTCGCCTGGAAGCCGCCCGCCAACTCGGCTGGACCCGCATCGACATTCGCGTTCAGGACCAACTGGGTGACGATGATGGCCGCATCGACGACGCGGTCATCATCGAGAACATCCACCGTAAGAACATCGCGCCCATAAAGGAAGCGGAGTTCCTCAAGCGGATGGTGACCAAGCACGGCTCGCAAGAGAAGGTTGCCGAGCGCATCGGCAAGATACAGGTGTACGTCTCTCAGCGCCTGTCCCTGTTGAACCTTGCCCCCGACATTCAGGACCAGGTCGACACAGGTGAGCTGAAACTGAAGAACGCCCGGCTGCTCGCCAGCAAGACTGAGGATCACGCGGAGCAGCGTGCGCGGGTTGCCGAGATCAAGCAGAAGGCGGCCCAACCGAAGCCTCAGCGGAAGCTGCGGACGCCTCCGGTTCAAAACCCGGTTTTGAACGAGGAGCAGGAAAACGGCGAGGACGGGCCTGAGCAGTCGGTTCCTGAGCCGCGAAGCCACAACGATGCTCCGGCTGAGCATGAGCAGACAGGCGATGGCAGGCAGTCACCTACGCTCCCGTACGACGACCCGTCGTTCATTGCGATGCACCTGGTGCGGAAGATGGATGAGCCAGCCTTCTTCGAGATGCTTCAGCTGCTGAACAAGCTGGCCCAGGAACGTAACCCGGCAGAGTTCGAGAAGGCATTGCGCCAGTTCACGGACGAAGCGGCCCGAGCGAGCTGACACCCGCCCCAAAGCCCCGCCCTTCCCAGTCATCAAGGAGATCCTTGCCGCCCCCGACATCCGCCGACCCGAGGTTGAAGAGCTCCGCTCCGAGATCACCCGGCTCAGGAAGGTGGAGCGCAAACTGCGCAGGGATCACGCGGTCGACGTCCGCGACCTGCGGGCCACCGGAACCGCCTACGCGAACCAGATCCAGGTGCTCGCCTTGAGGAACGCCGAGCTCGAAGCCGAGAACGCCGCCCTGCGCGGACAACTACACGACAGGACCGAGAACGTGAGCATCCTGCCCACCCAAACCTGAAAAGCTGCGTACCGGAACTGTGCAGCCCGGCGCGGCGTTGGGCCCAGCATGAATGACACGGTCGCGGTCGCCCTGGTCACCGGCGGGTCCACCTTGCTGGCAGCCGCCACATCCAGTTGGTTTGCCATGCGGGCAGTTGGCCGACAAGCGGCTCAGCAGTTGCGTTCAGCACGGGAGGACAGGGCAGAGAGTCGCGCCGCCGGCCAGCGGGAGGTCCGGCGCGAGGTGTATCGGCAGTTCTTACAGCAGGCTCTGGAGGCGGCCCGGTGTGTCTTCGCCCTTCGGCCGTCGGCAGACCTTGCGCAGGGAGAGTTCGAATCCGCCGCGCGCCGGGCTCGGGAGGCGATCGGGCAACTGTCCGCGGTCGAGGCACTGGTCATGTTGGAGGGCCCGGAGGAGATGACGGACACGGCCGAGAAGGTCATCAGCGCGCTGCGCTACGAGCACAGTGCCGCGCGTGCGTTGCACTTGGACAAAGGCCCTAAGCAGTGGCACAGCTATGAGGACGCGTTTGCCCAGCGCATCCAGTCCCTGCGGGACCTGGCGACTAGCGCACGGGCAGCCTTGGGAGCCGACATCAGCACCGGCTGAGGCTGGTCGTCGTCGCGGACGACGATGCGGGGCCGCGGTTGTGCCGTGGGGGCGGTAGTCCGCACCTGGGTCAGCATCCCCGACAACGTCGTGCACCGAACCCGGAAGAGACAGACACGCCCAGGACAGCTCGACAGATCACATAAAGCTGGG
>NZ_JBSGBN010000208.1:0-10861 GCF_053601275.1 Streptomyces sp. NPDC004752
TGCTTCTCCACGGCACGAGCGGAGCCGGCATGCGTCGCCTCCTGGATACGACGCCGGAGATCCGCCAGCTTCCCCGCGGTCGTATGGATGTCGATGTCGGGCTGTTCCCCTGGGGCGGAGCTCACCGGTTGGATCCCTTCTGGCTGTTGCGGCCGAAGCCTTGGCCTTGGCAGGCGGAGGGCGGTCGTCCGGCCATCGGCCCGCGGGTGAACGAGTGGCTGTGCGTCAGAAGATGTGGTGAGGTGTGTACACGCCCCAGACGTCGCGCAGGGCGTGGGACACCTCGCCGACGGTGGCGCGCTTTCGCAGTGCCTCGCGCATCGACGGCAGCACGTTGTCGGTGCCCCGGGCCGCAGCGCGCAGTGTGTCGAGGGCTCGTCCGACGGCGTTGTTGTCCCGGTCCCTGCGCAGTGCTGCGAGACGTTCGCACTGGTCGGCCTCGATCTGTGGATCGACACGTAGCGGTTCGTAGGGCTCTTCCTGACCGATGACGTACCTGTTGACCCCGACGACGGTCCGTTCCTTGGTGTCGATCTCCAGGGCGATCCGGTACGCGGACTTCTCGATCTCGGACTTCTGGAAACCTTGCTCGATCGCGGCGACGGCACCGCCCCGGTCCTCGACCGACTGCATCAGTTCCAAGGCCGCGGCCTCGACGCCCTCGGTCATGGACTCCATGACATAGGAACCGGCGAACGGGTCCACGGTCTTGGTCACATCGGTCTCGTAGGCGATGACCTGCTGGGTGCGCAGGGCGAGTCGCGCCGCCTTCTGGGTGGGCAGGGCGATGGCCTCGTCGTAGGAGTTGGTGTGCAGGGACTGGGTGCCGCCGAGGACCGCGCCCAGGCCCTGGAGCGCGACCCGGACGAGGTTGACCTCGGGCTGCTGGGCGGTGAGCTGTACGCCTGCGGTCTGGGTGTGGAAGCGCAGCATCTGTGACTTGGGGTTCTTGGCCTTGAACTGGTCACGCATGATGCGGGCCCAGATACGGCGGGCGGCGCGGAACTTGGCGATCTCCTCCAGCAGGGTGGTCCGGGCGACGAAGAAGAACGAGAGGCGCGGCGCGAAGTCGTCGACGTCCAGGCCCGCGGCTATCGCCGTACGCACATATTCCTTGGCGTTGGCCAGGGTGAACGCGACCTCCTGCACCGGGCTCGCCCCGGCCTCGGCCATGTGGTAGCCGGAGATGGAGATGGTGTTCCAGCGGGGCAGCTCCCGGTGGCAGTAGGCGAAGATGTCACTGATCAGCCGCAGGGACTGCTTCGGCGGGAAGATATAGGTGCCGCGGGCTATGTACTCCTTGAGCACGTCGTTCTGAATCGTCCCGGTCAACTGGTCACCCGTCACGCCCTGTTCGGCCGCGACGAGCTGGTACAGCAGAAGCAGCGTGGAGGCGGGGGCGTTGATCGTCATCGAGGTCGACACCTTGCCCAGTGGCAGGCCCTGGAAGAGGGTGCGCATGTCCTCGATCGAGTCGATCGCCACGCCGACCTTGCCGACCTCGCCCCGGGCGATCGGCTCGTCGGAGTCGTAGCCCATTTGCGTCGGCAGATCGAAAGCCACGCTCAGGCCGCCGGTGCCCGCGCTCACCAGTTCGTGGTAGCGCTCGTTGGACTCCTTCGCCGTCCCGAACCCGGCGTATTGCCGCATCGTCCATGGCCGGCCGGTGTACATCGATGGATACACCCCCCGAGTGAACGGGAACCGGCCCGGAGCGCCCAGCTCGGCGTCCGCGTCGAAGTGTGACAGTGCCCGACCGTCGTAGACCGGCTGGAGCGGCAGACCGGACTCGCTTTGCGCAAGGGAATCGGAATCCACGATGGAACCTCCAGCGGTACTCGATGTCACGAGAACGGTACTCAGTTCCGCCATTCTGGGCAAGTGGCTTCTGGGGGCCGGGACGGGGAAGGATGTGCGGTCATGAGCAAGCCACCTGCGCGGATGCGACTCGCGGACGCCGCGTTCGCTCTCTTCGACGAGCGCGGATATGAGAACACCACCGTCGATGACATCGCCGAGCGTGCCGGAGTGGGGCGTACGACGTTCTTCCGGCACTACCGGTCCAAGGAAGCGGTCATCTTCCCCGACCACGACCGGCTGCTGGAGCTGATCAGGGACCGGCTGGCGACCTCCAGCCACAGCACCGCACTCGTCGCTGTCTCGGACGCGGTCCGTCTGGTGCTGCTGCACTACGTCGACGAAGGGGACCTCGCACGCCGTCGATACGCTCTCACCAGCAAGGTGGCCGCTCTGCGCGACCGGGAGATCGCCAGTGTGGCCCGATACCAGCGGCTGTTCCGGGAGTTCATCGCGGACTGGATGGGAGACCCGACGGAGTCGGCTTCGCTGAGGGCCGAACTCATGGCGGCGTCCGTCGTCGCGGCCCACAACCATGTGCTGCGCCGATGGCTGCGAGGGGAGTCGTCCGATCCCGTCGTGGAGGTCGACGAAGCGATGCGTGAGGTGCTGGCGCTGTTTCCGGCGCCCGGGTCCGAGGCGGAGAACGAGCGCGGCACCACCGTCGTCGCGTTCCGCAGTGGACAGGACATCGAAGCCTTGCTCCCCGCGCTACGGCGCCTCGTCGAGGGATAGTCGGGTGCGGGAATCCCGGGGGGCGGGGCGCTGATGGGGATTCTCAGACGCCGTCCGCTGGGCATGATGCATCCTCGTCCCCATGGGGCTCGGCAGCGGCGTGATGATGTCGCAGTCCAGACGGAAAGCGGGGTGGGTCATCCGCGTCGGGGGTGCTTGTCGGCTGCTTGGAGACGACCTCGCCGATTCGGCCTCCCACGGCCAGATGCGGGCGACTGACCGACGGTGCAGCAGGTTGGGGAACGGCCGGAGCCCCGGACCACTTTCGCTCGATTCCGCTCAGAGCCTTCATCGCGATGTCCAATCGTTCGGGCGGAGCACCTGCGCGGCTCCGCCGTGGGGCGGGCGGGTCGAAGAGGGCCGTCCGGCGGCACAGCGCGGCTGTCAGGGCAGGTGACGCGCCGCCGGACGGGGTCTATGGGGAGACGTTGTCAGGTGAGGTGGTGGTGCGGGACGGCTCCGTCGCCGACCGTCCGGCGGTACGCCTTTGCGGCAGAACAGGGGGCGTACCGCCGGACGGAGTGTGAGGGGCTGAACGCCCGCCGAGTGGGATGCCGCGGCGGACCGGATGTGCAGGGTGTCTGCCACGATCAGGTCCCGGCGAGGCGCAACGCGGGCGGTGTCGAGAGGGCGGTGTCGATGGCGTGGTGATGTGGGACGCCGCCACCCCCTTCAAACCTTTGACTTTATGCTTCCACAGTAGACATGGAGACTCTTGGAATGCACAAGTCATACGGCTTTCATTGAGCAATATGCTCAAAACAAGAGGGTGTGAGTGTGATCCCATTGAGCACGGTGAGCTATGAGGAACCCTCCTTCACCGAACTGCTCAACTTCCACTCAGCAGGGGCCCGGGCGGCAACGCCGACTGTGTGGCCGCCGCCGTCACGTACGACCTCATCGCGGGCACCGACCTCACCGACGCCGAGGTCCGCCATGCCGTCGAGCAGGAGTTGGCGGTGACCGTCGCCGATGTCCTGGGCAAGCACCGTCGCCACACGCCGACCGTGCGCGCCGCGCAACAGGCGGATTACCGCAACGCGTCTGACCAGCGCGATCGGCGCGGCTGTTCCGGGAGGCATGGCCTCGGTCTACGTCGGCAGGCCGACGCGGGCGTTGGCCCGGTCGGGCCCGGCCTGGCAGTCGGAGCACACGTGCGCTCGTTCTTCGGTGTCTCGCCACTCGCTCTCGGCGACGTGGGCGTCCGGGTCACCGGACGGAGAAGCCGGCCGCCTCGGTGTCCAAGGTCGTGGTGCTGTCCTGCGCGGTGGCCAGGACGGCGACGTGCCAGGCACCGCGCGGGGACGACTCGGCGTCGGCGGTGGTGACCTCGGCGGTGTAGGTGCAGCGCACGGTGTCGTGCCCGGAGGGCCTGCAGACGGCCGACTCCGCGGCGGCCATGTCCCTGGCGGTCAGCCCCTTCTCGGCGAAGGACGAGTTCTGCGGCCAGGCCAGCACCTTCACGCTCTTGACACCTGATGAGGACGCCGTGACATCGGTGACGAAGGCCAGCGCGTACTCAACCCGACCTGAGTAAGCCGACGAGAATCACAGCCTCCGTTCGCCACACAGCCCGGTGGGGCGCAGCCTGGTGGCCGTCATCGTCCTGGTTTCCGGCGTCCGACACCCCGCCCGACGGCGGAGCCGGAACCATGTCCGGCGCCGCCGTCGGCCTTGTCGGCCCAAGACCGCACACGGTCAGTCGTCGGTCTGAGCCGCCTTCGCCGTGTCGGTGTTGTCGGAGAACACGGCGTCGAGGCCGGTCGCGTAGAACCGGCGGTATTCCTCAAGCGCGTTGCCGTAGTCGGAAGGGTTGTCGCCGACGCGCAGATCGGTCGGCAGGAACGTGTTCTCGTTACGGAAGGTGTACGCCGCGGCCTCCAGGCCGGCGGCATGTGCGTCCTTGACGAACGAGGTCGGCTTGCCCAGTGTCCCGTCCGGGTTTCGCGAGATGACGTTGTCCTTGGACGCGGCCACGATGTCCGCGTACGCCGCGATTGCCTTCAGGCCGGCGGGCGTCAGCATCTGGCGGTACGTGGTCGTGCCACCCGTGGCGAGCACGTCGGCGGGCTTGGCATCCAGGGAGCCGGTCCCCTGCAGCAGCGGGTTCGGGATGACCTTGTTGAGGTTCTTGAGGCTGGAGATTTCCAGCGACTGGACCGCCAGCTTGGCGCCCTTGTTGTCGAGGTGGTTGTGCCGCAGCGTTGCCACGAACGGCTTCTCGAGCGGCAGACCGATCGAGCGGAAGTAGGTCGGGTGCTTCAGCTCGGGGAGCAGGCCGATCTTGCGGTGCAGTTCGCGCGAGAGCCGGTCGCGCAGGTTGATGATCTCCTGGAACGTGAGGATTTTGTAGCGGCCGTTGTAGAGCGTGTTGTGCTGGCGCACCTCCGGCAGGCGCTCCTCGGCGCGCAGCGTCTTGAGTTCGGCCAGTGTGAAGTCCTCGGTGAACCAGCCGGTGATCGAGACGCCGTCGATGACCTTCGTCGTCTTGCGATCGGCGAACTCGGGGTGGTTCTCGACGTCGGTCGTGCCGCCGATCTCGTTCTCGTGCCGGGCGACGAGAACATGGTCCTTGGTCGAGACGAGGTCAGGCTCGATGTAGTCCGCGCCCATGCGCGCGGCCAGGACGTAGGAGCCCAACGTGTGTTCAGGCCGGTAGCCGGACGCGCCACGATGACCGTAGATCGTCGGCGTGGACGAGTCGTCGGCCTGGTGAGACAAGGCGTCGACCCGGGGAATGGAAGCGACGACCGCCAGGGTCGTGAGCAACATCAGCAAAGCGGCCATGACGGACCGCGAGCGGGTGAGTATTGGCATGATCCGAATGCTATGAGCAGCCACGATCGCGCTGGGGGAACGGGCAGTGGCTGATTGGCAGACGCCGGCAGTCGACTTTTCATCGCAAAGATTTTGCATTGCACAGCGTGTGAGCGGCTGGTGGCAAGGCGCCACTGTTCGCGGCGTACCGTGCCGTCCTGGTAGGTCACGCTGATCCATGCCTCGACCATCCGCACCGGTAGCTTCCCCATGCCGAAGGTCGACAGGTAGGAGCCGTCCGGCAGCCGGTCGAGCATCCGCGCGGCGTAGGCGGTCCCGCCTGCGCGCTCCGGGCCGGAGGCGGCGGCGAGCACCCACCCGGGTGCCACATTCGATGGGCGCCAGTCGGCCGGCCCGGTCCGGTGTGAGCCCGCCGACCGGTTTGGATCCAGGGGGAGTTGACCCGACCCGGATGGCACGGCACGGCACAGCAGATACTCGACGCCGAACGCATGATCACCAAAGCGTCCGGAGGCGTACGGCCCATGTACTACCGGGCACCCGGCGGAGCCTTCACCCCCTACAGCCGCACACTCGCCGCCTCCCACGGCATGCGCCCACTCGGCTGGAACGTCGACACCAAAGACTTCGAACAGCCCGGCACCGACACCATCATCGCCACCGTCGAGCGCGAACTGCCGAACGGACCCACACTCCTCTTCCACGACGCGGGCGGCGACCGCTCCCAGACCGTCGAAGCCCTGCGCCGCATCCTCCCCCAACTCAAGGAACAGGGCCACACCTTCGGCTTCCCCGTACGCTGAACCCCCAGCCCCGCCCGGCACGGCCGAACACTCGGGGGCGGGTTAGGGTGGGGGTGCCCGCTCCGGCCCGGAGTGTCCGCCATGGGCGGCCTGGGGCAAAGGGGGGTGGCTGGACGGTCCCTCTGGTACGCCTCGGGGAGCGGAGTAGACGCCCGATCCCACCCCCCTCACCCTCCCCTCCTCCCCTGCACCGTGGGCCGGTGCCTCAGTCCTCGGCTCGGTCGCGCCCGCGCAGCAGGTCCGCCGCCTTCTCGCCGATCATGACAGTGGCCGCGTTGGTGTTGGTCGACACGATCTCCGGCATGACCGAGGCGTCGGCCACCCGAAGGCCCGTCAGACCGTGCACCCGCAGCTGCGGATCGACGACCGAGAGCGCGTCCACGCCCATCCGGCAGGACCCGGCGGCGTGCCCGTAGGACTGCACCGCGTCCCGGACGAACGCCTCCACGGCCCGGTCGTCGGCGCCGACCAGCGGGTGCTCGGCGCCGCGCCACGGGTCGAACGGCGCCGTCCGGCTGATCTCCAGCGCGTGCCGGACCCCCGCGACCAGAGCGCGCAGGTCCTGCGCCTGGTCCAGGTAGCGGAAGTCCAGCAGCGGCGGGGTCCGGGGGTCGGCGCTCGCCAGCGACAGCCGCCCCCGGCTCGCCGGGCGCATATGCCCGACGCCGAAGGTGTAGCCGTACTCGGGCGGACTCTGCCAGGGGTTGGCGAACGGCACGTGGATGAACACGATCTGGAGGTCCACCGAGGCACGGCCCGGCTCGCTGTCGAGCAGCAGGGTCACCTCGCCGAGGTTGCCCGACGGCGGGGGCAGCGGCCCGCGTGACGGCATGGTCAGCCCGGCGAGGATGATGTGGTCCTGAAGGTTGCGGCCGACGCCGGGCAGGTCGTGCAGGGCCTGCACATCGGCCCCTTCGATCTCCTCGGTCGGCCCCACGCCGGAGCGCAGCAGCAGGTGCGGCGAGCCGATCGCCCCGGCGCACAGCACCACTTCGGTGCCCGCCGCGCAGTGGACCGGCTCGCCGTCCACGACCGCGTCGACGCCGGTACAGCGGTCGCCGTCGAAGGTGAGCCGCTCCACCAGGGCACTGGGCAGCAGGTCAAGGCCCGGGCGGCCGAGGGCGGGCTCCAGGTAGGCCGTGGCGGTGCTCTGCCGGCGGCCGTCGGCGATGAGCAGGTCATGGCTGCTCGCCCCGCGCAGTTCGGGCCCGTTGAGATCTTCGGTGAGCGGGTGTCCGGCCTCCTGTGCCGCCAACAGATAGGCCCGGGACAGCGGGTGCAGTGCCGCGGCGGGTGCCGGACGCAGCGGTCCGCTGCTGCCCCGGTAGCGCGGGTCGCCGTGCGGCGCCGTCTCCGAGCGCCGGAAGTACGGCAGGACGGAGGCGTAGTCCCAGCCCGTGCAGCCCTGGCGGGCCCAGGTGTCGAAGTCGCCGGGGTCGCCGCGCAGGAACGCCATGGCGTTGGTGCTGCCGGTGCCGCCCACCGTGCGGCCGCGCGGGACAGCGTGCACATGGCCTGTCGCGCTCTGGCGTACCGTGCGGAACGCCCAGTCGACGTCCGTGCCGTACAGCGCGGGCCAGGTGTGCGGGGTGGTGATCCGCGGGCTGCTGTCGGGGGCGCCGGCTTCGACCAGCAGGACACTGCGCGCGCTGTCCTCGGTGAGCCGGGCCGCCACTACGCAGCCGGCCGTCCCCGCACCGACGACCACATAGTCGTGGGTGAGGGTGCGGGTCACAGCGCCACCACCACCGTCTTGGTCTCCAGGTACTCCTCCAGGTTCTCCCGGCAGGTCTCGCGGCCCCAGCCGGACTCCTTGGTGCCGCCGAACGGCAGCGCGGAGTCCGCGGCCTGGTAGCAGTTGACCCAGACCTGTCCCGACTCCACGGCGGCGGCCATCCGGTGGGCGCGCGAGACGTCCCTGGTCCAGACGGCCGCGCCCAGCCCGAAGCGGGTGTCGTTGGCCAGCCGCAGCACTTCCTCCTCGGTGTCGAAGGGGACGGCGCAGACGACCGGGCCGAAGATCTCCTCGCGTATGGCGCGCGAGTCGGGCCGGACGCCGACCAGCACGGTCGGCTCGACGAAGTAGCCCTCGCTCTCGGGGGCGCGTCCGCCGGTGACGGCCCTGCCGCCGTCGGCGAGGCCGATCCGGATGTACTCCAGCACCCGGTCGCGGTGTTCCGCGGAGATCAGCGGGCCCATCTGTGTGCCCGGCTCGGTGCCGCGGCCGAGCTTGAGCGAGGCCGCGTGGTCCGCCAGCCGCCGCACCACTTCGTCGAAGACGCCGCGCTGGACGTAGAGCCGAGATCCGGCGATGCAGCTCTCCCCCTGGGTGGCGAAGGCGCCGGCCGCGGCCCCGGCGACGGCGGCGTCGAGGTCGGCGTCGTCGAAGACGATGTTGGGAGACTTGCCGCCCAGTTCCAGGGACACCCGCTTGAGGTCGTCGGCCGCGGTGCGGACGATGGCCTTGCCGGTCTCCACCGAACCGGTGAACGTCACCTTGTCCACGCCCGGGTGGCGGACCAGGGCCGCGCCGGCGCTCTCGCCGTCCCCGGTCACATAGTTGACGACGCCGGCGGGGATGCCGGCCTCCAGGGTGAGCCGGGCCAGCAGGGCCATCGAGACCGGGGTCTGCTCGGCCGGCTTGAGCACGACGGTGCAGCCGGTGGCCAGGGCCGGGGCGAGCTTCTTGACGGCCATCAGCAGCGGCAGGTTCCAGGGCACGACGGCGGCGACAACGCCGACGGGCTCCTTGAGCGTGTAGGCGTGGAAGCGGCCTCCGGAGGCGGCGGGATAGGAGACCGGGATGGTGTCGCCGGTGATCTTGGTGGTCCAGCCGGCGTAGTAGCGCAGGACGTCCACCGAGAACGGCACATCGAAGTAGCGCATCTCGTCCAGGGGTTTGCCGCTGTCGACCGAGTCGAGCGCGGACAGCCGTTCGGCGTGCTGCTCGACGAGGTCGGCGAGCCGCCAGATCAGCCGCCCGCGCTCCTGGGGCGTCATCGTCCGCCATGCGCTGCCGGGGGCGAAGGCGGCGCGGGCTGCGGCCACCGCCCGGTCGACGTCGGCGGCCTGCCCGGCCGGGGCGTGGACGATGATCCGTCCGTCGGCCGGGTCGTGGACCGGGAAGGTGCCGCCGTCGAGGGCGCCGACCCACTCGCCGTCGATGAGCATGGTGCGGGCGAGGAGGATGTCGTCCTGGATGTCGCGGGTGTCGGCCATGGCTGTGCCTTCCTGTGGATGCGCCGGTTGTGGGTGCACGGGGTCTCTAGTGCTGCGACCGGAAAGGTTCACCGGCTCGCGACGCCCGGCACGGCACTTCCCCAGCCTTCGGCCGGGAGGTGCCCCCACGCCGCGTTGTCGCATCACCCGAGTACATCCAGTACGCGGGAGATGCTCCGCCTTGCGATGCACCGCACCGGACGCCGCGAGCTTTCCGGCAAACCTTTCCGGCCACAGCACTAGCGGCCCGTCAGGCGGATGCTGATGCTCTTGACGTGCGTGTAGTGGTGGAGGGCCTCAATGCCTTTCTCGCGGCCGTACCCGCTGTTCTTGTGGCCGCCGAAGGGCATCTGGACCGACTGGGTGGACCAGGAGTTGATGTAGACCTGCCCGGCCTCCAGGGCCTCGGCGACCCGGACGGCCCGTGAGATGTCGGCGGTGAACACCCCGCCGGCCAGGCCGAATTCGGAGTCGTTGGCCAGGGCCACCGCCTCGTCCTCGGTGTCGAAGGGGATGACGACCAGGACGGGTCCGAAGACTTCCTCGCGGGCGATGCGCATGTCGTTGGTGACGCCGGAGTAGACGGTGGGCTCGACGAAGAAGCCGCCCACCAGGCCCGGTTCGTCCGGCACCCGGCCGCCGGTCTCGGCGGTGGCGCCCTCCTGCTCGGCGATCTTGAAGTACCGCTGGACGGTCTCCCACTGGCCGCGGGTGATCATCGGGCCGATCTCCTGGCCGGGTCGCAGTCGGCGGGTGGCGGCCACCACGGCGGCGGTGAACTCCTGGTGGATGGTGCGTTCGACCAGCAGCCGGGTCCCGGAGGAGCAGACCTGGCCGGCGTTGGTGGTGAACGCGCGCACGGCCTCGGTGGCGGCGAACTCCAGGTCGGCGTCGGCGAAGACGATGTTGGCGGACTTGCCGCCGAGTTCCAGGGTGAGCGGCAGCACGCGGTCGGCGGCGATCCGCCCGATCTCCTGCCCGACGGGCACGGAGCCGGTGAAGGCCACCTTGCGCACCAGGGGGTGCCGCACGATCGCGGTGCCGACCTCCGGGCCGCGGCCGAGGACGACGTTGAACACGCCCGGTGGCAGGCCCGCTTCACCGGCGATGCGGGCCAGCGCGACGGTGGTGCGGGAGGTGGACTCGGCGGGTTTGGCCACGATGGTGTTGCCGGCGGCCAGGGCGGGGGCGCAGGCGCGGGCCGCCTGGTTGAGCGGCAGGTTCCACGGGGTGATCACCCCGACCACGCCCAGCGGTTCGCGCAGGGTGTAGACGTGCAGGTCCGGTCTGATGTCGAGGACGTCGCCCGCGGGGAGGTTGACCAGCGCGGCGTAGAACTCGAAGTACTCGGCGGCGCCCTGGATCTCGGCCCGGGACAGGGCGAGCGGTTTGCCGGTGTCGGCGCTCTCCGCGGCGGCCTGTGCTGCGTGAAGTACGGGGTGACGGCCGAGTACGTGCTCGGCCTGGAC
>NZ_JBSGBN010000209.1:0-10843 GCF_053601275.1 Streptomyces sp. NPDC004752
GCCGCCGCCTACCGCGGCGGGCTCGACCGGGTCCTCAAGGTACGCGCCGGAGCGGAGGACGGCTTCGCCCGTGCCGTCGCCCTCGACCCCGGCTTCGCCCTCGGGCACGCCGCCCTCGCTCTGCTCGGCCACGAATGCGCCGCCCCCGTCGACGTGCCCCGCGCCCTCGCCGACGCACGGCGCGCGGCCCGTGAACGGGCCGACGACCGCGAGCGCTCCTTCGTGGACGTCGTCACCCGCCGGATCACCGGCGACGACGGGGACCGGGCACTCATGGCCCATCTGCGGACGTACCCCGGCGACGCGCTCGCGCTCGCCGCGGCCGTACCCACCATCGCCTTCTCCGGCGTCAGCGACCTGCACGACGACGACGCCCTCCGGCTGCTCGACCTGACCTCGCCGGCCTTCGACGGGCACTGGTTCCACACCTCCCTGCTCGCCTTCCTGCGCCAGGAGCAGGGTCGGCTGCACGAGGCGGGTGAGCTGGCCCACCGCGCGCTGGCCGCCGAGCCGGCCTCCGGGCACGCCGTGCACGCCCTCGCACATGTCCACTACGAGTCGGGGGCCCACGAGGCGGGCCGCGACTGGCTGGACCGCTGGGTGTCCGGCCGGGGCCGGGGCGCCGTCCACAAGGCGCACTTCTCGTGGCACATCGCCCTGCACGAACTCGCCCTGGACGACCCGGCCGCGGTGCGCAGGCGCTGGTTCGCGCAGCTCGCGCCCGGCCGGGTGACCGGGGTACGGGCGCTGGTCGACTCGGGGTCGCTGTTGTGGCGGGCCCGGCTCAGTGACAGCTGGCGCGGCGCACTGCCCGCCGCCGACGTGCTCGACTCGGTCGCCCGCGAGGTGCTGGAGCGGCCCGCGACCGCGTTCACCGCCCTGCACGCCGCGGTCGCCCTGACCGCGGCGGGGGATCTGCCCGCGCTGCGCCGCCTGCGCGACCACGCGGTGGGCGCCGATCCGGTGCAGCGGGACGTCATCGCGCCGCTGTGCGAGGCGTTTGCCGCGCTCGTCGAGGAGCGGTTCGCCGAGGCGGCCCGCGGACTCGACGCGCTGCTGCCCGTGCTGCGCCGGGTCGGCGGCAGCGCGGCCCAGCGCGAGGTCGTCGAGGAGACCCTGCTGTACGCCCTGGTGGCCGACGGCCGCTGCGACGCGGCCCGCCGTCTGCTGGACGCCCGTCTGGACCGCAAACCGGCGCCCCGGGACCGGCGGCTGCTGGCGGCACTGCCCGGCTGAGGGGGCGTCGCGCCGCCCGGCGGTGGGAGCGTCGCGCCGCTCGGCTGTGGGGTGTTGTGCCGCCTGGCGGTGGGGGAGTCGCCGCTGCCTGACTGTGGGGGTGTTGTGCCGTCCGGCTGTGGGGCGTTGTGCAGCCCGGCTGCGCCGTCCGGCCGCCGCGCGCCGTCGCGGGGCCGGTTCCCGTCCGTGCGCTGGCGCCGGGACGGCTTCCGTCAATCCGCTCGTCCGCTCGTCGCGGGAGCGGGCCCAGGGAGCCGTCGGTCCGTCGGTCCGTCGTCCGGCAGTCCGTCAGCCTGCGGCCCGTCGTCCGGCCGTCGAGTGCGGTCGGCAGCGGCTCCTCGCGCGGCCCCGACCCGGTGTGTGCCCGGCGCGGCGGCCTCGGCGCACACCAGGCCCGGTGGCCCACCCGGCCGGTGGCCCGGCAGGACCATGGTCGCCGGAACCAGCGGCATCCGTCCGACCGTCGCGCCGATCAGCACGGCGCGGGCCAGCCCGGGACCGATCTGCGGGATCGGGGAGAACCCGCCCGTCATGAAGGCACCGAGGACGACGGCGAGGAGCAGGGCCGAGCGGCCCGAACCGGGCGGCGGCCACGGTGAGATGGGCGCTGCCGCCCGGGCCGCGGCCCATGGTCAATGAGCGAGCAGAACCGAGCATGGAAATGATCGAAGATGACGAGTAGCGTGCACGCCGTGCTGGCGGAACGACGGCATCGACTCATCCTCCGGTCCCTGCGCTCCGGCGGCCCCGCGGCCGTGACGGATCTCTCGGAGCGGCTGGGCGCGAGCCCCGCCACCATCCGGCGCGACCTGGTCGAACCGGCGGAGGACGGCCTGCTCACCCGGGTGCACGGCGGCGCGGTCGCCGAGCCGGGCGACCAGCCCTTCGCCGGCACCACCGCCCACCGGCCGGCCCGCCGGCTGCACGGCCAGTCGGCTTTCTCCGTCGAGGTGCTGGTGGCGAACGAGGCGGACGAGGTGCACAAGGCGCAAGAGGAGACGGCATGAAACTCACGATCCTGGGCGGCGGCGGATTCCGGGTGCCGCTCGTCTACGGGGCGCTGCTGACGGACCGCGCAGAGGGCCGGGTCACCCGCGTCGTGCTGCACGACCTGGACGCGGAGCGGCTGTCCGCGGTGACCCGGGTGCTCGCCGAACAGGCCACCGGGGTGCCCGGCGCGCCCGAGGTGAGCGCCGCCACCGACCTCGACGAGGCACTGCGCGGCGCCGACTTCGTGTTCTCCGCGATCCGCGTCGGCGGCCTCGCGGGCCGCGCCGACGACGAGCGGGTGGCCCTCGCCGAGGGCGTCCTCGGCCAGGAGACGGTCGGCGCGGGCGGCATCGCCTACGGTCTGCGCACGGTCCCCGTCGCCGTGGACATCGCGCGCCGTGTGGCCCGGCTGGCACCGGACGCCTGGGTCATCAACTTCACCAACCCGGCCGGTCTGGTCACCGAGGCGATGTCCCGCCACCTCGGTGACCGCGTCATCGGCATCTGCGACTCGCCGGACGGTCTCGGCCGCCGTATCGCCCGGGTGCTTGGTGCCGACCCGAAGCAGGCGTGGATCGACTACGTCGGCCTCAACCACCTCGGCTGGGTGCGCGGCCTGCGGGTCGCCGGCCGCGACGAACTCCCGCGGCTGCTCGCCGACCCGGAGCTGCTCGGCTCATTCGAGGAGGGCAGGCTGTTCGGCGCCGACTGGATCGGATCCCTGGGCGCGATCCCCAACGAGTACCTGCACTACTACTACTTCAACCGTGAGACCGTCCGCGCCTACCAGGAGGCTCGGCAGACCCGCGGCGCCTTCCTCCGCGACCAGCAGGCGCGCTTCTACGCGCAGTTGAAGGATCCGGGTGCCGCGGCCCTGGCGGCCTGGGAGCGCACCCGCGCCGAGCGCGAGGAGACGTACATGGCCGAGAACCGGGAGACGGCCGGCGCGGGCGAACGCGACGCCGACGACCTTTCCGGCGGGTACGAGAAGGTGGCCCTCGCCCTGATGCGGGCCATCGCGCGCGACGAGCGCACCACCCTGATCCTCGACGTGCGCAACCGCGGCACCCTGTCCGTGCTGGACGCCGAGGCCGTCATCGAGGTGCCCTGCCTGGTCGACGCGAACGGCGCGCACCCGGTCGCCGTCGACCCGCTGCCCATGCACGCGACCGGCCTGGTCTGCGCGGTCAAGGCGGTCGAGCGCGAGGTGCTGTCCGCGGCCGAGTCCGGCTCCCGGGCGAGGGCCGTGACGGCCTTCGCGCTGCATCCGCTGGTCGACTCGGTCACCGTGGCCCGCAGACTGGTCGAGGGATACACCGAGGTCCATCCCGGTCTTGCTTACCTGAAGTGAGCGCCACCCGGCCCTGCTCTTTGGAGGCTTCCATGCACGACGAACGCCGCCGGATCGAGGAGCGCGTGGCGCGCCTCCACCATCAGCGCATCAAGCCCGCCCGCTATCCGGCCACCGTCCCCTTCGAGGTCGCGGCCTGGCAGGCGCCGGGGGAGCCCGTCCCCTTCGCCGAGGCCGCTGCCGCCGCCTACGAGCCCTTCGCGACGAACACCCCATGGGGGCCGCCCTGGGGCACCACCTGGTTCCGGATGCGCGGCCGCGTGCCCGACGACTGGGCGGGCCGACGTGTCGAGGCGGTCATCGACCTCGGCTTCGTCGGCGACCGGCCCGGCAACCAGGCCGAGGCCCTGGTGCAGCTGCCCGACGGCACCCCGCTGAAGGCGGTCAACCCGCTCAACCAGTACGTGCCGATCGCCAACCCCGCGAACGGCGGCGAGTGGGTCGACTACCTGGTCGAGGCGGCATCCAACCCGGACATCCTCGCGAACGGCTTCGCCGCACCGACCCCGCTCGGCGACGTGCTCACCGCCGGGGACGCGCCCCTGTACACCTTCCGCCGCGCCGACCTCGCCGTCCTCGACGAGGAGGTCTTCCACCTCGACCTGGACGTCCAGGTGCTGCGCGAACTGATGGCGGAGCTGGGCGAGCACGAGCCGCGCCGGCACGAGATCATGCACGCGCTGGACCGTGCGATGGACCTGCTCGACCTCGACGACATCGCCGGCTCGGCGCCCGCGGTGCGCGCCGCGCTCGCGCCCGTGCTCGCCAAGCCCGCCCACGCCGGCGCCCACATCGTCTCCGGCGTCGGCCACGCCCATATCGACTCGGCCTGGCTGTGGCCGCTGCGCGAGACCAAGCGCAAGACGTCCCGCACCTTCTCCAATGCGACCGCGCTGGCCGACGAGTACGAGGAGTTGGTCTTCGCCTGCTCGCAGGCCCAGCAGTACGAGTGGGTGCGCGACACCTACCCGAAGGTGTGGGCCCGTATCCAGGAGTCGGTCAAGCGCGGCCAGTGGGCGCCGGTCGGCGGCATGTGGGTGGAGGCCGACGGCAACCTGCCCGGCGGTGAGGCCCTCGCCCGCCAACTGATCCACGGCAAGCGGTTCTTCATCGAGCACTTCGGGATCGAGACCAAAGGCGTGTGGCTGCCGGACTCCTTCGGCTACACCGCGGCCTACCCGCAGCTCGCCAAACTCGCCGGCAACGAATGGTTCCTCACCCAGAAGCTCTCCTGGAACCAGACCAACACCTTCCCCCATCACACCTTCTGGTGGGAGGGCATCGACGGCACCCGGATCTTCACGCACTTCCCACCGGTCGACACCTACAACGCCCGCTTCAGCGGCGCGGAGATGGCCCGCGCCGTCCGCAACTACCGGGAGAAGGGCCGCGGCACGCGCTCGCTCGCGCCCTTCGGCTGGGGCGACGGCGGGGGCGGCCCCACCCGCGAGATCATGGAACGGGCCCGTCGGCTGCGCGACCTGGAGGGCTCCCCGAGGGTCGAGGTGGAGCACCCGGACGCGTTCTTCGCCAAGGCCCGCGCAGAGTACGAGAACGCTCCCGTCTGGGTCGGCGAGCTGTACCTGGAGCTGCACCGGGCGACGTACACCTCGCAGGCGCGCACCAAGCAGGGCAACCGGCGCAGTGAACACCTGCTGCGCGAGGCGGAGCTGTGGGCGACGACCGCCGCCCTGCACGCGCCGGGCTACGCATACCCGTACGACAAGCTGGACCGGCTGTGGAAGACGGTCCTGCTGCATCAGTTCCACGACATCCTGCCCGGCTCCTCGATCGCCTGGGTGCACCGCGAGGCCGAAGCGGAGTACGCCCGCGTCACACAGGAGGTGGAGACGCTGACGGCCCAGGCGCTGGCCGCGCTGGGCGGCGGTACGGCACGGGTGTTCAACACGAGCCCCTTCGACCGCGCCGAGGTGATCCGCACCGCCGCGGGCACACCGGTGTATGTGCAGGTGCCCGCGAACGGCAGCGCCCCACTGACCGGGGCCGCCCCGCCGCCGCGTCCGGTCGAGGTGTCGCGGCGGGGGCTCGACAACGGCCTGGTCCGCGTCGAGGTCGCCGCGGACGGCGCGCTGGCCTCCGTGCGCGACCTGCGGGCGGACCGCGAGGTCCTCGCCGACCGGGGCAATCTGCTGCGCCTGCACACCGACCTGCCCAACTCCTGGGACGCCTGGGACATCGACGAGCACTACCGCAACCGCCACACCGACCTGCTGGAGCCGGACTCGGTGACGGTCGTCGAACAGGACCCGCTGATCGGGGCCATCCGGGTGGAACGCTCCTTCGGCAAGGGATCAAGGATCACCCAGACGATCACCGTGCGGGCCGGCAGTCCCCGCATCGACTTCGAGACCGAGATCGACTGGCACGAGACGGAGAAGATCCTCAAGGCGGGCTTCCCCGTCGACATCCGGGCCCCGCACTCCAGCGCCGAGATCCAGTTCGGACACATCCAGCGGCCCACCCACACCAACACCAGCTGGGAGGCGGCCCGCTTCGAGGTCTTCGGCCACCGCTGGGTGCACATCGCCGAGCCCGGCTACGGCGTCGCCGTCATCAACGACTCGACCTACGGCCACGACGTCACCCGCACCGTCCGTGCGGACGGGGGGACGACCACCACGGTCCGGCTCAGCCTGGTGCGCGCCCCGCGTGTCCCGGACCCGGGGGCCGACCAGGGGCGGCACCGCTTCACCTACGCGCTGCTGCCCGGCGCGAGCATCGAGGACGCGATCGCCGAGGGGTACGCGCTCAACCTGCCGCTGCGGTCGGCGGACTCTGCCGGTGCCCCGCGGCCGGTCGTCTCGGCCGAGGGCGAAGGCGTCACCGTGGAAGCGGTGAAGCTCGCCGACGACGGCTCCGGCGAGGTGATCGTGCGGATCTACGAGTCCCGCGGCGGCCGGGCCGCCGGTCGGCTGCGCACCGGGTTCCCGCTGGCCGGGGCCCAGCTGACCGACCTGCTGGAGCGCCCGCTCGGGGCGGCCGGCACGGACGGGGACGCCGTGCCGGTGACCCTGCGGCCGTTCGAGGTGCAGACCCTGCGTCTGGCCGTCGGCGGGGCATGAGGGGTTTCAGGGACGGATGTTGAACGGCTGCGGCGCCGTCGTGGCCGAGCGCGCAGTTCCCCGCGCCCCTGGCGGGGCTCGGTCCCCGGCATGCCTGCGGCACGATGAGCCTTCCGGCAAGCACGTGACATGACAGACGGCCCGTTGCCGACGCCGACGCCGCACCCGCGGCCGGTCCGCCGCCGGCCGGCCAAGCGCGTATAGGGCCAGTGCCTATAGGGCCAGTGCCTATAGAGGCAGCGCCTACAGGGGCAGCGCCTGTGCCGTGGTCTCCACCGGCTCCGTGGGCGCGGGCAAAGGCGGCAGCAACGGACCGGTCTCCTCCGGCCGTTGCTGAGCGACCGGGACGGGGCACACCGGACGCGGCCCCGACACCACCGTGTAGTCCTGCCCCAGGAACGGCGGCACGATCTCGCCCGGGTCCTCCCCGAGCGCCAACTGCACCGCCGCCCACGGGGCGTTGATCCCACACAGGGACAGCTGGTACAGGCCGCCGGCGGGCCGGGTGTTGACGTCGAGCAGCACCGGCCGGTCGCCGTACATCCGGAACTGGATGTTGGACAGATGGTGCAGCCCGAAGCCCTCGGCGATCAGCCGGGCCGGCTCCAGCCACTGCTCATTGAGCGTGAACCCGCGGCGGCGGCCGTTCTTGGTGCGGCCGACGGCCAGCCGGACCCGGTTGTCCGGTCCGGTCAGACAGTCCACGGACACCTCCGGCTGCTCCAGCCGCGGCATCACCAGCCAGTCCACCGGGTGCTCGGCCCGGCGGAGCGCCGAGACGACCAGGTCCAACTGGACATAGGGGCCGGGGAATCCGCCCAGGTGCAGCAGCGAGAAGGGGCTGCGCGTGATCATACGGAAGCCCACCCCGCCGGCGCCGGTGGCCGGCTTGAAGCACGCCCTGTGCCCGCCCGCCTCCAACTCCTCGACGATCGCGAGGAGTTCGTCGGCCGTCCGGACCCGCCGAAAGGGCGGCACCGGCACGCCCACCGAGCGGACCGCCTCGTACGCGGTCACCTTGTCCTCGAAGACGGCGATCGCCTGCGGCGTAGGCGCCAGCAGCGCCGTACCGGCCGCCTCGAACTCGGCGCGGTGCGCCACGATCGCCGCCTGGTGCAGCCGGGGCACGAACACGTCGATGCCGCGCCGTGCGCACTGGTCCAGCGCGTACTCGACGTACCCGGCCGGGGACAGGCCCTCCGGTTCCAGGTCGGCGGTGTCGGCGGCGGCCAGCACGGGGGAGTCGGCGTCCCCGTGCGTGGCATGGATCTCGACCGCGCGGTCGCTCGGATTTCTGCGCAGCTGATCCATGAAGAACACGTTCTCCGCGTACGTGCGGTTGAGCCAGACGCGTACGCGGGAGAACATGCGGGCCGCCTTTCGGGGGTTTTCGGGCAGGGCGCAGCGGCCCGTGCCCGGGCAAGGTGGTGGGAGGGACACCGAACCGCCCTGGAAAGGGAGATCGTGACGGTGGTGTTGGGGCGATCATACGGCTTTCCGGAGGCCCCTCTGCAACGCGCGTGTTACGGATTCCCCCACACCGGGTGTCGGTTCTTGCGCTCCCCGGGCCCCGCCGCCACTCGTCAGGGCCGTGGGCACCAGGTGTGCAGCAGCCGGAAGAACGCCTCCTCGTTGCCCATGAGCCCCGCGTCCGTCATCGCCTGCTCCGCCTCGGCGAGCACCTGGGGCGGAACCAGGAACGGTCCGCCGTCCGGTGGGCCGTCGAAGGTCGCGCGCACCGTATGGAGCAGCCGCAGATATGCCTGTACGGCGGTGCGCTCACGGTCGGTCAGTACGGCGGTGGGCATCGGTCGGCTCTCCCCGGGTCGGCTCCGCGGTCACGCGCCGGGACGGCGCGTACGCCGCGCCTTGCGGCGGCGCCCCTCCAGCTTGCCGCCCACCACTGACAACGCCCCGCGTCCACACCCGTTGTCGCCCGCTCGGCCGAGCCGGAACCTTGGCAAAGCCCGCTGCGGGCTTGACGGAACCCGCTGCGGTCCGACGGGGCCGGGGCGGTCAACCCTGGGGGCCGCGGTAGCCCAGGGACGCCTCGATCCGGCCCGCCAGATGGTCGCGTTGCACGGGGCCGCGCAGTGCCGAACCCGCCAGCCACGTACGGCACTTGCTGGCGAGGAGCAGGCCGAATGCCTCGGCCTCGCGCTCGTCGTGGAGGTCGAAGCGGGTGCGCGCGGCGATCCTGTGCACCGCCGCCTGGAGCGCGGCCCGACCGCCGTCGCCCTCGCCCTCGCCGCCGTCTCGGTGGCCGTCGCCGAGCAGGCGCGCGGCCACGGCCACACCGCCGACGGGATGGCCGTGGTGCCCGGCCTTCATATGCCACAGCTCATGGCCGAGAATCACCAACTGGTGGTCGGGCGCGGTGCGTTCCTCGATCACGATGAGGTCCTGGTCCGTCATGTCCAGCCACAGCCCGCTCGCGGTGCCGGCCGGGAAGACGGCGGTACGGAAGTGGACGGGACGGCCGCGGCGGCGGCTCATCGCGTCGCACAGCGCGGTGTAGAGGTCCTGCGGATGGGCAGGCGCGGGCAGTGTCAGTTCTCCGAGCAGCGCCCCGCACAGCCGCCGCATGTCCTTGCCGATGCCCACGTTCCTCCCCCGGCTCACGACTCGGGCCGCTTGACGCTCTCCAGGAGCATGTCCAGCCACTCGGCGACCTTGTCCCGGTGCTGGTCGGTGGGCAGCTGCGCGGCGCGCCAGGCGATGCCCCGCACACCGTGGTCCTGCAGCAGCCGTTCCAGCGGGTCCGCGGCGGCCTCGGCCGCCTCCCGCTCACGGTCCGCGAGCTTCTGCAGCAGCTCCTGCTCGGTGCGCTGGAGCGCGCCCGCGACGGCCTCGGGGTCCTCCGCGGTGAGGAATCCGGCGTGCACGCGGAAGAATCGCTGCAGGGCGTCGCAGTGCTCCATGGTGGGCCGCCGGTCGCCGTTGATGAGGGCGCCCGCCTGCTGCCGGGACATGCCCGCGCCGTCGGCGATCTCCTGCTGGGTGTACCTGCGCCCGTTGGACTTGAGCCGGGTGCGGCGCAGCAGGTCCAGCCGTTGCAGAAAGCGGGCCTGCACATCGGGTTCGCCCGTGGGCCGGCCGCTCAGCAGAGCCCTGACGACGGGTTCGGGGACGCCACAGGCGACGGAGAGCCGCCTGACGTCGAAGACTTCGGGGTGCGGCACGCCGAGCCGGTCGGCGAGCGTGGTGACGCGGGCGACGACGGCCGGCAGCTGGGCGGTCGCCGTGGCGCCCGGATCGTCGTAGCCATCCGTCACCGACAGAACTCCTATGTCTCTTGAGGGATTCAGCGCCCTGCCACCAGAGATTGCCGTGAACCTCCCGGAGAGTAGCCCCTGCCGCGAACCCGCAGCCAGGTCTCGCCACAACTGTGGCCAATTTCAGCCGTCAACGAGCACGAAATGCCACGATAGTTGACATGGCTGTCATCGGGGCAGCAGGATCACATCGCCGCGTGAAGGCCGCATAGGCAAGAGGGGTGACCTCCCGATGGCATATCAGGCAGGTGGGCAGCGGCCGGTGCCGCGGCCCGTCCCCGAGGGCCGCGAGGCCCAGGCGTATCTCCAGGACTACGCCACGCTCCTGGAGTCGGTCCCGTTCCCGTCCCTCGTCGTCGACCATCGCTGGGACGTGGTCCTCGCCAACGGCGCGTTCGAGTCACTTTTCCGGGGGGTCGGCCCGCATCCCACGGCCATGCCCGGAGACAACTTCCTCCGGTTCGTCCTGTTCCATCCCGACGCGGGCATGGTCCTCGGGGAGCACGAGTCGAGCTGGGGCCTGCCGATGCTGGCCCACTTCAAGTCCGCCCTGGAGCGGTACGCCCATGACCACGGACTCCAGGCGATCCGCCGGGAGATCGCCCAGGACCCGATCATGGAGGCCGCCTTCCGGCAGGGCCTGCCGCACTGGATCCGCGCGGTCGGCGAGGCTGCCGCCGAGCATGACGGCGCCGTCCGCCCGCTGCTCCACCCGGACCCGCGCTGGGGCGCCACCGACTGCCGGATCGTGGACGACACCACGAAGACCCTCCAGGAACTCGGCTACACCCGTCTCACACTCGTGCTGCGTGACTCCCGACGTGCGGGCCGGGGGGGGGGGGGGGGGGGCGCGCGCCGCCCCCCCGGCCGCCCCGCCCCGCCGGCCCGGCCGCCCACCCCCCCCCCCG
>NZ_JBSGBN010000210.1:0-10620 GCF_053601275.1 Streptomyces sp. NPDC004752
TGACCACCCGGGCGGCGGGTCTAGGACCGACGCCGGGGGCCGGTGGGGCCGGGCCCGGTGGGCGGCGCCCGGGACTCACCGGCGTCGCATGGTCCCCGTGCCAGAGTCTCCTCGCAGGTGAGGGAAGTTCCGTGCAGTTCCGCCAACAGGCCCTCGCCAAGCTCCAGTCGCCGCAGGAGCTGGATCTTCCGGTGCGTCTCGCCCGCCCGCAGGGCTGGCTCGCGCTGTCCGTCACGGTCGTCGTGCTGGCGGCGGCCGCCGTGTGGGCGCTGACCGGCTCGGTCGCCGCCACGGTCGACGCGCCCGCCGTCCTCACGCACGGTCAGGGCAGTTACCTTCTGCAGAGCCCGGTCGCGGGACAGGTCACCGCCGTCCTCGTCCGGCAGGGCGAGCGGCTGCCCGCCGACGCGCCCGTGCTGAAGGTCCGTACCGGCAAGGGCGACTCGGTCGTGCGCGCGGTCGCCCCCGGCCGGGTCACCTCGCTCGCCGCCACCATCGGGCAGATCATCGGCACCGGCGCGAACGTCGCCGCCGTGGAGACGGTCGCCCACGCCTCGGACCCGCTGTACGCGACGGTGTACGTGCCCGCCGAGAGCGCCGCCGCCATCCCGGCGCACGCCCCCGTCGACCTGACCGTGCCGTCGGTGCCCACACAGGAGTACGGCGTGCTGCGCGGCCATGTGAAGTCGGTGGACCGCACGGCCCAGTCGGCCCAGTCGATCGGGGCCTTCCTCGGCGACGGTCGGCTGGGCGAGCAGTTCACCCGCGAGGGCCGCCCGGTGGCCGTCCTGGTCACGCTCGACGGATCGCGGACGAAGAGCGGTCTGCGGTGGTCCACGGCCGACGGGCCGCCGTTCGCACTCGACTCCATGACCCTCGCCGCAGCCTCGGTCAAGCTGACCGACCAGCGTCCCGTCGATTGGCTGCTGCCGTGAGCACGACCCGGGAAACCCGTGGCCACCGACGCGCCGCCCCGGCAAGGCGGCCGGTCCGACGGACCCGCGGTGGCACGGTCCGCACCCCCACGGTGCTCCAGATGGAGGCCGTCGAGTGCGGCGCCGCCTGTCTCGCGATGGTCCTCGGCCACTACGGCCGACACGTCCCGTTGGAGGAGCTGCGCATCGCCTGCGGCGTCTCACGCGACGGCTCGCGCGCCTCCAATCTGCTGAAAGCGGCCCGGAGTCACGGTCTGACGGCCAAGGGCATGCAGATGGACCTGGCCGCGCTCGCACAGGTCGCGGCACCCGCCGTTTTGTTCTGGGAGTTCAACCACTACGTCGTCTACGACGGCATGGGCCGCCGCTTCGGCCGGCCCGGGGTGTACCTCAACGACCCCGCCAAGGGCCGCCGGTTCGTGCCCATGGAGGAGTTCGACCGCGGCTTCACCGGCGTGGTGCTGGTGCTGGAACCGGGCGACGGCTTCAGCAGGGGCGGGCGGCGGCCCGGCGTGCTCGGCGCGCTGCCGACCCGGCTGCGCGGCACCGCGGGCGCCCTGCCCGCCGCCGTCCTGGCCAGTCTGCTGCTGGTCGCGGTCGGCGCGGCCGTGCCCGCGCTCAGCCGCACCTACATCGACACGTTTCTCATCGGCGGCCAGACCTCGCTGCTCGGTGTGCTGTTCGCCTCGATGGCCACTTGTGTGCTGCTCACCCTGGCGCTGACCTGGCTCCAGCAGGCCAACCTGCTGCACGGCCGGATCATCTCCTCCACCCTGTCCAGCGCCCGCTTCCTGCGCCATCTGCTGCGGCTGCCGGTCACGTTCTACGCCCAGCGCTCCCCCGCCGACCTGGTGCAACGGCTGCAGTCCAACGACCAGGTCGCCGAGACCCTCGCCCGTGACCTCGCGGCGGCGGGCGTGGACGCCGTCGTGGTCGTGCTGTACGCCGTGCTGCTCTACGCCTACGATCCGCAGCTGACGTTCGTCGGTATCGGCGTGGCGCTGCTGAACGTGGTGGCCATGCGGCTGGTCGTACGGCTGCGGGCGACGCGTACGGCGAAGCTGCGCGCGGACATGGCGCGGCTGACCAACACCTCGTACACCGGGCTTCAGTTGATCGAGACGATGAAGGCGACCGGCGGCGAGGACGGCTACTTCCGCAAGTGGGCCGGGCAGCACGCCACCACGCTGGAGGAACAGCAGCGGCTCGGGGTGCCGAGCGCATGGCTGGGGGTGGTCGCGCCGACGCTGGCCATGTTCAACAGCGCGCTGATCCTGTGGATCGGCGGTCTGCGGGCGGTCGAGGGCCAGATCTCGGTCGGTCTGCTGGTCGCGTTCCAGGCGCTGGTGGCCCGCTTCACGGCACCGCTCGCCCGGCTGGGCGGCGTGGCGGGCCGCATCCAGGACTTCGCGGCCGATGTGGCCCGGCTGAAGGACGTGGAGAACTTCCGGGCGGATCCGCGCTACGCCCGGCCGCCCGGCGACGGCGACTGCACGCGCCGGCTGCGCGGGCATGTCGAGCTGGAGAACGTGACGTTCGGCTACAGCCCGCTGGACAAGCCGTTGCTGAGCGGCTTCGACCTGACCGTGGGCCCGGGACAGCAGGTGGCCCTGGTGGGCGGCTCCGGCAGCGGCAAGTCGACGGTGTCCCGGCTGATCTCGGGCCTGTACGCCCCGTGGGACGGCGTGATCCGCATCGACGGCCGCCGACTGGAGGACATCGCACGCGGGGCGCTGGCCTCCTCCGTCTCCTTCGTGGACCAGGACGTGTTCCTGTTCGAGGGCTCGGTCCGCGACAACGTGGCCCTGTGGGACCCCTCGATCCCGGACGAGGCCGTGGTGGAGGCGCTGCGGGACGCGGCCCTGTACGACGTGGTGCTGCGCCGCCCGGGCGGCATCCACGGCAAGGTCGAGCAGGACGGCCACAACTTCTCCGGCGGGCAGCGCCAACGCCTGGAGATCGCACGGGCGTTGGTGCGCCGGCCCAGCATTCTGGTGCTGGACGAGGTGACCAGCGCGCTGGACGCGGAGACCGAGCTGGTCGTGATGGACAACCTGCGCCGACGCGGCTGCGCCTGTGTGGTGATCGCGCACCGGCTGAGCACGGTCCGCGACAGCGACGAGATCGTGGTGCTCCAGCACGGCACGGTCGTCGAGCGGGGGCGGCACGAGGAGCTGGTGGCGCGCGGCGGCGCGTACGCCGCACTGGTCAGGGAGCGGTGAGATGACGACCGGTCAGCAGGCGCATGACGGCGACCTCGTCATCGGCGCGCTCGGCGCGCTGGGCACACGTGTGGACTGCGCCGGCCTCAACCGGGTCGACCTGGCGGGCCCGCAGGCGCTGTGGCTGATCACGGCCGGCGCCCTGGACCTGTTCGCGGTGGACGCCGCCCAGCAGGGCCACTGGCACCATCTCGGCCGGCTGGCGGCGGGCGCGCTGCTGCTCGGCCCGGTCACCGGACCCCGGCACACCCTGGTGGCCCGCCCGGTGCGGGACTGCGTGGTGCACCGGATCGACCTGCGCGAGCTGTACCAGCCGACGGCCGCCGGAACCTGGTCGTACGACGCGTACGGCGACCCGCGGTATGTGCCGCCCGCCACCGGCCCGCTGGAGTACGCGGTGGCCCTCGGCGTGGGCCGCGGGCTGTCCGTCCTCTTCCAGGCACCCCTGGCCGAGGAGCGCGCGGCCACGCAGGGGGGTTCCGCCGCGCGGGCCGATGCGGGCGGGGGCGAGGACGACGACGTGTTCTGGATGCAGGTACCGCCGGGCAGCGTGCGGTACGGCTCGCTGTACGGCGCCGAGGCCGCCGCCGATCTGCTGATGGACCCGGCGCTGTGGCAGTCCGTGGTGGACCAGCAGTACCGGCTGCTGACCGCGCTGGACCGGTGGATCGAGCGGTTGGAGCACACCCACGAGACGCGTGCGGCCGCCGGGGTCAAGGCCGGTGAGGAGGTCCGCGCCCGGGCCGATCAGACGCTGCTCGACTCCATCGGCGGGCGCTCGGCCCGCCGCACCACGGCCGCCGACGCGGATGCCGGGTACGCGGCCTGCGCGCTGGTCGCCGAGGCTGCCGGGATCAGGCTCGTCGAGCCCGCGCGGAGCGGCACCGAGAGCGAACGCCTGGACCCGGTGGAGCGGGTGGCCCTCGCCTCCCGGGTGCGCACCCGCACCGTACGGCTGCACGGACGCTGGTGGCGGGAGAACGTGGGCCCGCTCGTCGGACACCGGGCGCTGTCGGGGGCGCCGGTCGCGCTGCTGTGGCGGCGCGGCGGCTATGCGGCCGTCCATCCCGGCACCGGGCGTGAGACGCCGGTCGGGAAGGCGAACGCGGAGGAGTTCGAGCCGCGCGCGGTGATGTTCTACCGGCCGCTGCCCGACCAGCGCCTCTCGCCGCTCGGCCTGCTGCGGTTCAGCCTGCGCGGCACCCGCGGCGATCTGCTCGTGCTGCTCCTCGCGGGGCTGGTGACGGTGGCCATCGGCGCGCTGGTGCCGATCGCGACCGGCAAGGTGCTCGGCATGTATGTGCCGAGGGCGCAGACGGGCCTGATCGTCCAGGTCTGTCTGGCCGTGCTGGTGAGCGGTGTGGTGGCGGCGGCGTTCACGCTGCTGGAGAACCTGTCCGTGCTGCGCCTTGAGGGCCGGATCGAGGCCGCGCTCCAGCCCGCCGTGTGGGACCGGCTGCTGCGGCTGCCCACCCGCTTCTTCACCGAGCGCTCCACCGGTGAGCTGGCCGGCGCCGCCCTGGGCATCAGCGCGATCCGCCGGCTGCTGGCGGGCGTCGGTCCGGTGGTCGTGCAGTCGGTGACGGTCGGTGCCATGAATCTGGGCCTGCTGTTCTGGTACAGCCCGTCGATGGCGCTGGCGGCGCTCGGCATGCTGGTCGTCATCGCGGCCGTGTTCCTGGGGCTCGGACTGTGCCAGGTGCGCCGGCAGCGGCGGCTGGTGGTGCTCGGCAACAAGCTGAACAACCGGGCCTTCCAGACCCTGCGCGGCCTGCCCAAGCTGCGGGTGGCGGCGGCCGAGAACTATGCGTATGCCGCCTGGGCCCGCGAGTTCGCGCGCAGCCGGGAGCTCCAGCAGAAGGCCGGCCGGATCAAGAACCTCACGACGGTGCTGGGCGCGGTCCATCTGCCGGTGTGCACACTGCTGATGTTCATGCTGCTGGCGGGCCCGGCGAAGGACACGATGTCGGCGGCGGACTTCCTCACCTTCAACACCTCGGTGACGATGCTGCTGACCTCGGTCACCCAGCTGACCGGCTCCTTCGTCTCAGCGGTGGCCGCGCTGCCGCTGTTCGAGCAGATCAAGCCGGTCTTCGAGGCGGCCCCCGAGGCGCGTTCGGCGAGCACCCGGCCGGGCCCGCTGTCCGGCGCCCTGGAGGCCCGCCGGCTGTCCTTCCGGTACGCCGACGACGGGCCGCTGGTCCTCGACGACGTGTCGTTCGAGGTGCGGCCGGGCGAGTTCGTGGCGATCGTCGGCCCGAGCGGTTGCGGCAAGTCCACCCTGCTGAGGCTGCTGATCGGGTTCGACCGGCCGGTCTCGGGCAGTGTGCTGTACGACGGGCAGGATCTGGCGGCGCTCGACCCCTCGGCGGTGCGCCGCCAGTGCGGGGTGGTCCTCCAGCACGCCCAGCCGTTCACCGGGTCGATCCTGGACATCATCTGCGGCACCGAGCCGTACCCGCCCAAGGAGGCGATGGCGGCGGCCGAACTGGCGGGGCTCGCCGAGGACATCAAGCGGATGCCGATGGGCCTGCACACGATCGTCTCCGGCGGCGGCGCGGTCTCCGGGGGCCAGCGGCAGCGGCTGATGATCGCCCAGGCCCTGATCCGGCGCCCGCGCATCCTGTTCTTCGACGAGGCGACCAGCGCCCTGGACAACGACACCCAGCGCACGGTCATCGAGAGCACGCGGAAGCTGAACGCCACGCGCGTCGTCATCGCCCACCGGCTGTCGACGGTGCTGGACGCGGACCGGATCATCGTGCTGGAGGACGGCCGGATCGCCCAGCAGGGTCCGCCCGCCGCGCTGCTCGCCGACACCGGGGGGCGGCTGCACGAGCTGGTGCGGCGGCAGCTGGCGTGAGGGATCAGTCGAGGCCGGGCACGGGTGCGCCGGAGGGGACCCCGGCGGCGAGATAGCCGGCGTAGAACTCCTTCCAGGGTGCGCTCGCCCCGGCGTGCGGCCCGGTGAACGCCTCTCCGCGCGCCATCGCGTCCAGGGCGGCGAGGCACACCTCCCAGCCGGCGCCGTTGCGGGCGGCCGTGTTCTCCTCGCCGAGGACGTGGGTGAGGGTGAACCGGGTGCGCCGGTCGGCGACCTGGGCCAGGTCGAAGCGCAGCTCGTCGCCGCCCCAGTCGAAGGCCAGGTGCCGGGGTGGGTCGACGGCGAGCACCCGGCCGGTGGACTCCGGCAGGTGCGGGTCGCCGCTGAACCGGATGGTGCCGCCGGGCCGCAGCTCGATCTCGGCGTGGGACGGGAACCACCGGGCCAGTTCGGCAGGATCGGTCACAAACCGCCAGACACGGTCGACGGGGTGGTCGTAGATGCGGCTGAAGCGGACGGCGGGGCGGCCGTCGTCCAAGGTCACATAGGTTCCGGTGAGTTCGGCGGACATGGTGGATCAGTCCTTCGGGGTGGAGGGGCGCGTGCTGTCGTCCGACGTCTCGTCGAGGCGGCGCCCCAGGGCGTCCAGGCTGCTGTTCCACAGCCTGCGGTAGGGGGCGAGCCAGGCGTCGAGCGCGGCGATCGGCGCCGGGTCGAGGGCGTAGACGCGGCGCTGCGCGTCCTGCCGGACCCGTACCAGTCCCGCCTCCCTGAGCACCTTGAGGTGCTTGGAGGTGCTGGGCTGGCTGAGACCGCACGCCTCCACGATCTCCCCTACGGGCCGCGGGCGCTCCAGGAGCAGCGCGACGATGGCCCGGCGGTGCGGATCGGCGAGGGCGGCCCAGAGCGTGGCGTCGTCGGACTCGGACATGGATGCAACATGCCTCGACGATTATATGCCTGTCAAGGAATATATGGCCCCAGGATCTGCATGCCAGCGAAACTTTGCCGTTTCGCTGGCCATGGGTCTAGCATCGGCATGTACGAAACGAAACAGTTTCGTTTACGTTCTCTTTGCCACAAGTCCCGGACGACTTCCCTGGAGTGGTTCCCGATGTCCCAGAAGACCCTGACCGACGACGCCGTCGCGGGCGGCGTGGCGACGCCGCCCGCGACGCCGCCCGCACGGCGCTGGTGGATCCTCGCGATCGTCGCCGTCGCGCAGCTGATGGTGGTGCTCGACGCGACGATCGTGAACATCGCGCTGCCGTCCGCACAGGCGGACCTCGGCTTCTCCGACGGCAACCGGCAGTGGATCGTCACCGCCTACGCGCTGGCCTTCGCCTCGCTGCTGCTGCTCGGCGGGCGCATAGCCGACCTGTTCGGCCGCAAGCCGGCCTTCCTCGTCGGCGTCGTCGGCTTCGCCGCCGTCTCCGCGCTCGGCGGCGCCGCGAACGGTTTCGCCATGCTGGTCGCCGCGCGCGCCCTACAGGGTGCCTTCGGCGCGCTGCTCGCGCCCGCCGCGCTGTCGCTGCTCAACACCACGTTCACCGACGCCCGGGAGCGGGCCCGCGCATTCAGTGTGTACGGCGCCATCGCCGGGGCCGGCGGTGCCGTGGGACTGCTCCTCGGCGGTGTCCTCACGGACGCGCTCGACTGGCGCTGGACGCTGTACGTCAACGTGGCCATCGCGGTGGTCGCCTTCGTCGGTGGCTCGATGCTGCTGACCAACCACCGGGACGCCGCGAACTCCAAGCTGGACGTGCCGGGCACGGTCCTGGTCGCCGCCGGTCTCTTCGCCCTGGTCTACGGCTTCTCCAACGCCGAGACACACGACTGGGGTTCGCCGCTGACCTGGGGTTTCCTGATCGCGGGCGGTCTGCTGCTGGCCGCGTTCGCCTGGTGGCAGACCCGGGCCGAGCACCCGCTGCTGCCGCTGCGCATTCTGCTCGACCGCGGCCGGGCCGCCTCGTTCCTCGCCGTGCTGATCAGCGGCGCGGGTATGTTCGGCGTGTTCCTCTTCCTCACCTACTACCTGCAGCTCAACCTCGGCTTCAGCCCGACGAAGACGGGTGTGGCGTTCCTGCCGATGGTGGGCGCCCTGATGGTGACCGCCCAGCTCGGCACCACGGTGCTGCTGCCCCGGATCGGCCCCAAGGCCGTCATCTCCCTGGGCTTCGCCGTGGCCGCCGCGGGCATGGCGTGGCTGACCGGCATCGGCATCGGCTCCGACTACGCCTCCACGGTGCTGCCGCAGCTGATCGTGACCGGAGTGGGCCTCGGCCTGGTCATGCCGCCCGCCATGCAGTTGGCCACCGGCGGGGTCGCCGCGGAGGACGCGGGCGTGGCTTCAGCGACGGTCAACGCCATGCAGCAGGTGGGCGGTTCGATCGGCACGGCCCTGCTGAACACACTCGCCGCGAGCGCCGCCACCGACTACCTGGCCGGCCGGGACGTCACCAGCAAGGTGGTCCAGGCGCAGGCGACCATCGAGAGCTACACCACCGCCTTCTGGTGGTCGGCGGGCTTCTTCGCCGTGGGCGCGGTCATCGCACTGGCCCTGTTCCGCCGCGGAGTGCCCGAGCAGGACACCTCGGCAACGCCCGTGGTGCACATGTGACCACCCCCCGACCACCACAGGACCACTGACCGAACCACCCCCGAACCCCCGGACCACCGGACCCTCGGACCGAGGGCCGCCGCCCACAGGGAGACGGCGGCCCTCATCGCCGTCCGACGACGCCCGGACAGCCCCTGACGACGAGGCGAAGCCGACAGCGGGCGGGGGCGTTGCGTGGGTGGCGTGGTCCCGGGGCGGCGGGCGGCCCCACACCGGCCCGCCGTCCCCGGGGCGGGATCACCGCTCCGCGCTCTGGAGCCCACGCTCCCCGTGCGCGGGCCCGCTCCGGCAAGCGCGGGCGAGCGGCGATCCCGGTCTCTCAGAACGCGAAGACGCCGACCCCGTGGGCGTTCTTCACGCACGCGTTGGCGAAGGTGCGTTCATGGCCGACGCGTCGGCCCTGCCAGACACCCTCGGCCGTGACGACCACCGGGTCGTACTCCGTGGTGCACACCGCGTCCTCGCGCGGCGTCAGCGCGTCGAAGTCACCGTCGGCGAGCCGCAGTTCGGCGCAGGCCAGGGCGGCGGCCGGATGGCTGCCGGACGGCGCGGGGGCGCAGGAGAGGGTGACGGCGCGCTCCGGAGTGGCGTGGGCGGCGCTGTCGCCGTGGCCGACGGTGAGCACCAGGGCCGAGGGGGCGTACAGCGACGACGGGGTGGCGCCGGGGGAGGCGACGGCGGCCCCGGTCAGGGGTCCGCAGACGGCGGCGGCCGTGAGGCCGAGGGTCGCTGCCCAGCGCGCGGTGTTCCGCATTGTGTGCATCCTTCCGCTCGTTTCGACGAGGTGCCGCCCGGCGCGGTCGGTGCCGCGGCGACGAGCGCGAGTCTGCCGAGTCCACCGCCGGAACTCACATCCGACCTACGGCTTTCAGTAACCTTTCGTGTTGAATCAGTGGCGTGAAGTAACGGAACCGGGATGGTTCACGCCCGTAACCCGGCGGCCTGTGGTCGACGCACCGGTCCGGCTGGCCGGATCCCGGTGCCCCCGCAAACGTCCTGAAACGTTCCGGTTCCGCCCGGCGGACCTCTCCGCGGACCACTTGTCTTCATCCGCCGGCGGTGTAATCGTCATTACATGTTTACGGCTGAACAACTGGAGAAGCTGCGCGGCTGGTTCGCCGGCCGCGTCCCCGAGGATCTCTTCACGGAACTGGTCGAGGTGACCGTCGACCGCGAGGAGATCACCGTCATCGGCCGCATCCCCGCACCCCGGCTCGCCGAGGGCACCGCGGACGCCGAGCGGGCGGCGGCCGTGGAGGGCCGCATCCAGGAGTTCCGGGAACGCACCCGCCGGGCCCGGATGGCGGTGGCCGGCGAGGCCGAGCACCGGTTCGGCAGGAAGGTGTCCTGGGGCGTGGAGTGCGGCGGCCGGCGGGCCCTGTTCACCCATGTCGCCGCGCCGGTGATGACCCGGCTACGGCAACCCGAGCGGCAGGTCCTCGACACGCTGGTCGCCGCGGGCGTGGCCCGCAGCCGCAGCGACGCCCTCGCCTGGTGCGTACGCCTGGTCCAGCGCCACACCGACGACTGGCTCACCGAACTGCGCGCGTCCCTGGAGCAGGTCCAGCGGGTGCGGGCGCAGGGACCCGACACCGAGGAGGCACACGGTTCGCCCGGCGACGACGCGGACGACGGATGAGACATCCCCTCCCAGGCATCCGCGCCGCCCGGCGGCCGACGTTCGTTGGCCGGGACCGGCCGAACCCGGCTGCTCCCCGCGAGTGTCGTCGGCGTGACACGGGCTCGGCGACGAGAGGCGGGGTTCGGGCCCGGCCCGGTCGACTACGTCGCGGGCAGTGCCGGCGACGGCAACACCGCGCGCACGGCCGCCGCGGAAGAGAGCCGCCCCTCCTGGCGGGCCACCACTCCCCGGCGGACCGGAGTCCGCCGAAGGAAGGTCGCCCGCCGGTCGCGGGTCTGCTCTAGGGCGTGTTTCGAAAGTCCCGTCTGGCCCGCGACGCCTGGCACGGCACTCCCCCAGCCTTCGGCCGGGAGGTGCCCCCACGCCGCGTTGTCGGG
>NZ_JBSGBN010000211.1:0-478 GCF_053601275.1 Streptomyces sp. NPDC004752
GAAAGGGCTCCCACTTCCTCGCCTTCCTCGGCCTCGCAGCCGCCCTCACCTGCTACAAGAAGCTCGCCAAACTCACCACGTGAGACATCCTCTTAAGCGGCTGGTCGAGAACGATCCGCCCGAGAACTTCCTCTGGTGCTACAGCCTCGGAGGGAAAGAGGACCACCTCATCGACCTGAGTACCGAAAGGCATGCGGACGTCTTCCCTAACGTCGAAGCGCTGATCGCCGCCGACTACACCGACCAGACGGAATCGGACCTTCTGTCGGTCCTGAGCGAGTCCCCGCTCGTCGGAATCCCGGCGAACCGGATTCCGCACCTTCTCAAGAAGCAGGGGCAGGAGACATTCGGCGGCCTTCAGCGTGCGCGCCGCGAGAAACTGCGCACGAAAAACGCGCGCGCGGGCCAGAAGTTCGAGCTGGCGCACTGAATACTCGCGGGGGTGTCTTCGGGGCCGGGCGGACATGCGCCCGGCCCC
>NZ_JBSGBN010000211.1:488-10518 GCF_053601275.1 Streptomyces sp. NPDC004752
GGGGGCCCCTTCGTCGGCCCGGGCTCCTTACTCGGGGGGGGGGTTGCGGGGGGGGGGGGGGCCCCCCCCCCCGCCCCCCAACCCCACCCCCGCTGGCGTGCGACGGCACCACTTCGTGTACGCGTTGCGTATTATTCTACCGTGATGTACTTTAGTGCCTATCCCTGTGCGATCGGGGCCGGCGCAGTCGTGGAGCCGGCGGTGCCGGCCCCACCTCGAGCTCGACCGACCAGGCCCCCACCCGCGGGACCTCGACCACGGCCTGCGGGTTCACTGCCGGTCCGACAAGGAGTAACGGTGATTCCCGCCGACGCTGATGAACTCGTGACCTCACAAGACATCGCGGAGAAGTACGAGTCCAACGAGGGCAACGTGGCCTACTGGACCACGCTCCCCGGTTTCCCGGAGGGTTGGCCGTCTGGTCCCGGACGGACATTGGTCCGCGACGCCGCGTTGGTGGATGAGTGGCTGAAGGAGAACCTCCCGGTCCACTGGGCGAAGGGGCAGGACTCGGACAACCCGTTCGGCCTGCCCGCCGGCAGGCCGAAGGACTTGGTGACGCTGTCGGATATCTGCGCCTGGGAGGGCAAGGCCCTCGGGCGGACGGAGCCGGTGCCGGAAGCCACCCTGCGCGGGTACATCTCCAGGAAGGTCCTGCCCGGCCCGGACCGCACGCCAGGTGACGGGAATCGGCCGGAGGTCACGGAGCGGAAGTGGTTCCGCGAGACGGCCTACAAGTTCGTGAACCGTAAGCGGCGCATGCGCCGGCAGACGACGGCCGAGGAGCCGGCGGTCAGCGAGCAAGCCCCTGCAGCCGGCAGCGAGCTTCCGGGCCGTTCGACCATCGCGCGCACGGAGCAACTGGACGCCCAGGGCGTCGCGACCGCGTACAGCGTCAGCGGGCAGACGGCGCGGGGGTGGATCCGCGCCGAGGGGTTCCCCGAGGCCGGCGAGAACGGCTACAGCGCGGCCGCGGTCGACGAGTGGGTGCACGAGAATCGCCGGCGCACCTGGGCCGCGGCCCAACGACGCGCTCAGCTGCCCGGCCACGCGTGGGCAACTGACGAGGACGCCGGCACCCAGAAGGAACTCGCCAACCCGGCGCCGGCCGCGGAGCCAGCCGCCGAGGCGCAGGGCGAACAGGCGGAGCTCACCGCGGAGATGATCGGTCCGCGGTACGGCGTCTCCGAGCACACCGGCATCCAGTGGACCAAGGTCAAGGAGAAGCACGAGGGCGACAAAGTCGTTCGCCGGGCTTTCCCTGCGCCGCGGAGCACGCAGCCGCGTACGTATGACCAGCACGAGGTCGACGCATGGGTGGAGAAGCACCGTCCGCATGTCTGGGCGGCCTTCAAGGGAACCGAGCCGACCCTGGTCCACGACCTACCCGAAGGGGATCCGCGGGACCTGCTGGACATCTACGACTTCGCCGAGGTGCTGGGCATGACCACCCGCGGCAAGGCCCTCGCGCGCGAGACCGTCCACGCCTACCACGCCCGCGGACAGGTCCCGTTCGCCGACCGGACTACTGACGACGGCAAGAAGCCTAGGGTCTTCCAGGACCACTGGTATCGCGAGACGGTCTACGGGTTCGTCCTCAGCCGCAAGGGGTCCGGCCGCTTCGGTCGCAGGAGCTAGGAGGCCTGGGTGGCCTTGTCCTGTCGACCGGCTGCCGGCTGTTGACCGACCCGATGAGCCGGCCCGCAGAGAACGTTCGGCAGGGCGGACGGTCGCTGGAAACGAGAGAGCCCGCCGGTCAAACGACCGGCGGGCTCTGGGCTGAGGCTGATCCTTTGGAGTGGACACCCTGACAATGGATCTTGATGGTCCAGGGAGGGATGTCCAGGTGGGACGTAAGTCTCCGTACCCGGAGGAGTTCCGGAAGGACGCCGTCGCGCTGTACCGCGCGTCCGGCGGCAAGCGCACGTACCCGGCGGTGGCCGCGGATCTCGGCATCACCGCGGAGTCGCTTCGGACGTGGGTGCGCAGGGACGAGGCCCAGGCCGTGCCGGAGGGCCGCGACGGCAGCGTGAACGCGGCCGAGGAGCCGGCCCGGCTGCGAGCGGAGAACGCCCGGCTGCTCAAGGCCGAGCAGGAGTGGCGGCTGGAGCGCGAGATCCTGCGCCGGGCAGCCGCCTATTTCGCCCGAGAGGTGAAGTGAGCCCCCGCCGCCGGGACTTCATCTCCGAGAACCGCGCTGACTTCGGCGTCAAGCGGATCTGCCGGGTGCTCGGGGCGTCCCGCGCCGGCTACTACCGGCATCTGGCCACCGAGCAGGCCCGCGCCGAGCGGCGGCCCGAGGAGAAGCGGACCGTGAGCGAGATCCGCGCCATCCACACCGAACACCGGGGCGCCTACGACGCCCCGCGCGTCCATGCGGAACTGCGCGCGAGAGGACGCAGGATCAACCGCAAGCGCGTCACCCGGCTGATGCGGATCAACCACATCGTCGGCCGGCACCTACGCAAGAAGAAGCGGACGACGATCGCGGACAGGACCGCGCCGCCCGCGCCGGACCTGGTAATGCGCGACTTCACCGCAGACACGCTGAATACCAGGTGGTGCGGCGACATCACCTGCATAGCCGTCGGATCGTCGTGGTCGATCGCCGACCACATGCGCACCGCGCTGGCCACCGACGCGATCGAGATGGCCGTGGCCGCCCGCGGCGGTCGGGTCCACGGCATCGTTTTCCACACCGACAGGGGTGCCCAGGCGGATTCAACTGGTCGTCGCAACACCTCGATCACGGAGGTGTGCGATGGAACGGAGTACGCGACGGATGCTGGAGGCGCCAGCGGGTGCTCGCCGGCAGTGGGCAGCGGATCGGGCGCTCCGGCCACCGATGCGTTCCCCGGGGCGGCCGGAGCCGTCTCGCGCGGTGCAGCGGGAGTTCTGGCGTCAGATCGCGTCGGGGATGACGACGGTTGGGGCCGCGGGTGAGGTGGGTGTGTCGTGGCCGGTCGGGTCGCGGTGGTTCCGTCACGCTGGCGGGATGCCGCCGCTCAGCCTGGACGAGCCCACGGGCCGCTGCTTGTCGTTCGCCGAGCGGGAGGAGATCGCGCTGCTTCGCGCTCGGGAGGTCGGCGTGCGTGAGATCGCGCGCCGGATCGGACGCGACCCGGGGAATGTTTCTCGCGAGTTGCGCCGCAACGCGGCGACCAGGAGCGGGAAGCAGGTCTACCGCGCCCTGGTGGCGCAGTGGAAAGCGCAGCAGGCCGCGAAACGCCCGAAGACGGCGAAGCTGGTGGGCAACGACAGGTTGCGTGAGTACGTGCAAGAGCGGCTTGAGGGGAGCGTCCGCCGACCCGACGGCACGATCGTCACAGGCCCCGGGACGCCTGCGTGGAAGGGCCTGAACAAGCCGCATCGGCAGGACAGGAGATGGGCGACGGCGTGGAGTCCGGAGCAGATTTCCCACCGGCTGAGAAGCGACTTCCCCGATGATGAGTCCATGCGCATCAGCCATGAGGCGATCTGTCAGTCGCTGTTCATCCAGGGGTGTGGTGCGCTCAGACGGGAGCTGGTCGCGTGTCTGCGGACCGGTCGGGCACTGCGGGAACCGCGGGCTCGATCACGCAACAAGTCGCAGGGGCATGTCACCGCCGACGTCGTCCTCAGCGAACGGCCCGCTGAAGCCGCGGACCGAGCGGTCCCCGGGCACTGGGAGGGGGATCTGATCATCGGGACGGGCCGGTCCGCGATCGGCACGCTCGTTGAGCGCAGCAGCCGGGCCACGCTCCTGGTGCATCTGCCTCGGCTGGAGGGCTGGGGCGAGAAATCACCCGTGAAGAACGGTCCGTCGCCCGGCGGCTACGGAGCCGTCGCGATGAACGCCGCGCTGATGGCGTCGATGACGAAGCTGCCCGAGCAGCTACGCAAGTCCCTCACCTGGGACCGTGGGAAGGAACTCTCCGGGCATGCCCAGTCCGCACTCGAAACCGGCACGAGAGTGTTCTTCGCTGACCCGCATTCGCCCTGGCAGCGACCGACAAACGAGAACACCAATGGCCTGCTGCGCCGGTACTTCCCGAAAGGCACCGACCTGTCCCGGTGGTCGGCCGAGGACCTCGAAGCCGTCGCCCTCGCGATCAATAACCGGCCCCGCAAGATCCTCGGTTGGAAGACCCCCGCCGAGGTCTTCGCCGAGCAGCTACGCTCACTACAACAGCCCGGTGTTGCAACGACCGATTGAACTCGCCCAGTACACGAGCCTGACGTTCGGTCAGCGTTGCGAGGAGGCGGGCATCCGGCCGTCCACCGGCCCCGGCTCGTGTTTCGACAACGCCGTCACCGAGAGTTTCTTCGCCTCACTGGAAACAGAACTCATCGACCGCACGACCTTCCGCACCCGCCACCACGCTGAGCAGGCCCTGTTCGCCTACATCGAAGGCTTCTATAACCCGCGTCGTCGACATTCAGCGAACGGTCATCTCAGCCCTGCCGAGTTCGAGCGTCGACACACTATCGACGCATCGATTAGCCTCGTCCAATCCGCGGCATAGCCCGCAAGCCCGTCCATGTCTGTCAGACCGGGGCAACTCCAGTTCGGGGTGTCGAAGTCGGCCGCCGACCGCATCGTCGGCCACCTCGGGCCCGCGCTGGCCCTGCAACAGCGCAAGCGGTTCGGCAAAGACACCGTGCTGATCGTGGATGGAACCCTGGTCCCCGCCCGCGACCACAGCATCGCCGAGCGATCGAAGAACTACCGCTACTCCACCAACCACCAGGTCGTCATCGACGCCGACGCCCGGCTCGTCGTGGCTGTCGGCCGACCGCTGCCCGGCAGCCGCAACGACTGCAAGGCGTGGGAGCTGTCCGGTGCCAAGACACCGTCGGCCGCACCACGGTCATCGCGGACGGCGGCTACCGCGCCACCGGCCTGGTCATCCCGCATCGACGCGAGCGCGGACAGACCAAACTCCCGGACTGGAAAGAAGAACACAACACCTCCCACCGCAAGGTCCGCGCCCGCACCGAGCACGCCTTCGCTCAAGGCCCTGCCCGATCCAGCCGTCACCCGATCGGTGCCCACGCTGAAAACTCACTGCCGCCATCCTGGTCCACGCACGACGCGCCCGGGAAGCGCGCCCGTATGCTCGCCGTCCTCGAGGACCGGCGTGCCGTTCACCAGCACATGGACCATCCCGGTCGCGTAGCGGTGCGGATCCGTCGGTGTCGCATGGTCCTTGATCAAGTTGGGGTCGAAGACGACCAGGTCCGCATACTCTCCCGACCGCAGCCGCCCCCTTCGTTTGAGCCGGAGGCTATCGGCCGGGAGGCTGGTCATTCGCCGGATCGCTTCCTCCAACGTAAGGATGCGCTCCTCGCGGACGTACCTGCCAAGTACGCGGGCGAAAGCCCCGTAAGCGCGGGGGTGCGGGCTTGACTTCATAAACACCCCCTCCGGTGCTTGGGACTCCGCGTCAGAGCAAAAGCTCATCCACGGCAGTGCGGCCTGCTTGCGGACGTTCTCTTCGGACATCGAGAAGAACATTGCGAATGTCATCCGGCTTGCATCTTCGACGATCAGGTCCATGAGGACGTCCGCTGGCGACATCGCGCGTTCAGTGGCTACATCGGCAAGCGTACGACCCGCGAGTCGCTTGAGGACTTCGTTGCGAAAGCCGGCGAGCAAAATGCGCTCCGGGCCGGTCTCAAAGAAGGCGTTCTCCCAATTGCCAGTTGCAGGTGCGAGCAGCTCCGCCCGGATCCGGCTGCGTGTGTCCGGATCGCTCAGGCGGGCGAGGAGTGCGTCGAACCCGCCATCGTGCGCCCACGGTGGGATGCACGAGTCAAGGCCCCTGCCCGAGTAGGCGTACGGATACATGTCGGCGGTGATCGGAAAACCCTCCGAGCGCGCCCGCTCGATCATCGCAATCGCGTCATCAAGTTTGTCCCAGTTCGACGGTCCGGATGCCTTTAGGTGGTATACCTCCGCGCGAATTCCACTGCGCCGGGCGATCTCAAGGAACTCGTCGAGCGCATCCAAGAGCATCCCCGACTCGCTGCGGATGTGTGACGCGTATAGACCGTCGTACTCGGACGCCACGCACGCAAGTGAAATGAGTTCGTCGGTGGACGAATACGTCGCGGGGGGATAGATGAGCGCCGAGGAGAGTCCTACGGCACCCTCTTGCATCGCCTCTCGAACGAGTCCGCGCATTCGCTCAAGCTCTGCAGCGCTTGCCGGCCGGTCGTCGTAGCCCATCGCGTGGATGCGAACGGTTGATGAGCCGACGAATGAGGCGACATTGGGTGAAATTCCCCGACCGGCGAGCCATTCGAGGTACTCGCCCAACGTTGTCCACTCCACTGGATAGTGGATGTCAGGGTGAAATCCTCGCTTCTCAAACTCCGCTTTCATGACGTCATTCATCGGCCCCATTGACCTGCCCTCACCCATCACCTCCAATGTCACGCCTTGGCGGATCTCGCTTTGAGAGCGGCCATCCTCGATCAAGGTCTCGCATGACCAGCTCATCATGTTGATGAACCCCGGAGCCACAGCAAGCCCGCGAGCATCAATTTCACGGACGTTTACGCTGGATGGAACGTCCCCCACCCCGGCGATCACATCTCCGCGGACCCAGACATCTCCCTCGTACGGGATACCGCCACTCCCGTCATAGATCCTGCCTCCACGAATTACGAGCTCCGAGACGTTCATGCACGACATCTTTCTGTTCTCATCCGTTGTCCGCCCCGGCCGGGGCGTCTTTTTCGTGTCCGTACGAAGGCCGGAGCGCGAACCCCAGCGCGGGCGAACGCCTTCCGAACGAGGCGTTCAAGGGTTTCGCACGCGTCGTTTCAAGGTCAGGTCGGGGCCAGGTACGCTCACGCCGTGGGAATGCCGGCGGCTTTGCCGGGGTCCTTCGCGACTGCGGCGGCGCCGAGACGGAACTGGTCGGGGCGCTGCGGGACGATGATGGCGAAAATCGTCGCGATCATCGTGGCGACGACCAGGAGCCCGAACGCCGCGGTGTAGGAGAACTGGTCGGCGAGCCACCCCATCAGCAGGGGCGACGCCACCCCGGCGAGTTGCCCGCCGACGCTGAGCACGGCGTACCCGGAGCCGGTGAGCGCGGGCGGCAGGACCCGCAGCGGCAGCCCGAACAGGCACATGCAGCCCAGCCCGCTCAACCCGAGCGCCAGCGTTTCGTACACGGTGAACTCGGTGGTTGTGCTCGCCGTGGACATCAGCGCCAGCATCACCGCAGATGCGGCGGTGATCGGGACGAGGAACACGCGGGCGCGGTCGGCGAAAAACCGGTCATACAGCCACCCACCCAGGAGCGTGGTGACCATGGAAACGAGCATCGGGATCGCGGAGAGCAGACCGGTCTGCGCCATGGACACGTGTCGCGTCTCCAACAGGTAACTCGGTACCCAGGTGAGCAGGCCGTAGCTGACGGTGTTCGACGCGCAGAACATCGCCGCGAACATCCACAACTGCGGCGAGCGGAACGCGTCGCGGCGGGACGCGGCCGGCGCGGCAGTGTCGTCAACGGGCGCGCTGAGCCGGTCCGGAAGGGGTTTCGGCAGTAGGCTCCAGAGCAGGACACCGAGGAGCACTCCGCCCGCGGCGAGCCACAGGAAGGTGTGCCGCCAGCCGACCGCGACGAGTAGCGGGGCCATGATGAGCGGGGCGATGCCCCCCGCGAGCCCTGAGGCGGTGAACGCCGCCCCACCCGCGATCCCCCGCCGGTCCGGTGTGGTGCGCTCGGCGATCGCCTTGAACGAGGCGGGCGGGAAAAATCCCTGTGAGAGTCCGAACAGCGCGCGCACCGCGATCAGCATCGCGAACGTCCCGGCCAGTCCAGTGAGCGCGGTGAACACCGACCACAGTACGAGGCTCCCCAGCATCACCTTGCGCGAGCCGAACCGGTCAGCTACGTACCCGGCCGGTATTTGGCACAGCATGTAGACCACGCCAAACGTGCTCACCAGCAGACCCTGCTGCGTTTTGCTCAGCCCGAACTCGGCCCCGATCGAGGGCAGGGCCATGCCGATGCCGAATCGGTCGATGTAGTCAATCGACCAGGCCGACACCATGATGATCATGGTCACGATGGCGGTGCGGTGGATTCTGCTTCGCGTCCATTCCTCGGTCGCGGGTGGTGGGATCATCGTTGACCTCCGATTTTCGGTGTGCCGTCCGACTGGGCGATGTCGCGAAATCCGCTGTGTACGCCCTCTCCTGCGTGCACCCGGCCCGGGGCGAACACCCAGTGACGCGGCCGCGGCGTTTCCTTGCGTAGCCGATGATGTTTTGAGGACAGTACGGGTGCGGCGCCAGGTTGTCGTCGTGCGCCTACATGAATTTAGCCACGGCTGTGGTGCTCTGCGCCAAGTGAATCGTTCCGGGTTCCGTAGAGAGCTCAGTCCCTTCAGTCGTAGATCGGCGTGTTCGCTGTAGTTCGTCGATCTCGTATAGCGGGTAAGGCTTGTCCCGCAAAAGGATCTTGGGCCTGGAGACCCCTATCCGACGAGGTTGAGGTTGTGCAGGCGCGCGATGCCGAGCATGGCGTGATGGACACCGTCGCCCTTGAGACGGCAGTTGCGGAGGATCTTCCAGGTCTTCATGCGCGCGAAGGCGTGCTCGACGCGGGCGCGGACCTGCTTGTGTGAGCGGTTGTGTTCCTGTTTCCAGTCGGGGAGTTCCTCGCCTTTGCGGCGGCGGTGGGGCATGACGAGCCCGGTACCCGGATAACCGCCGTCAGCGATCGTCATCGTCCTGCCGACGGCGGCTTTGGCTCCGGACTGCTCCCACGCCCTGCAGTCGTTGCGGTTTCCCGGCAGAGGCCGGCCGACCACGACGACCCGGCGACTGTCGGCATCGATGACGACCTGGTGGTTGGTGGAGTACCTGTAGTTCTTGGACTGCTCGGCGATGGTGTGATCACGGGTGGGGACCAGGTGCCGTCCACGATGAGGACGGCGTCTTTGGCGAAGCGGCGCCGGGGCTGCAGCGCCAGAAGCGGACCGAGGTGGTCGATGATGCGGTCGGCAGCAGATTTGGAGATGCCGAACAGCGGAACAAGCTGGCGCATCGTCAAGTTCGTGCGCCAGTACGTGGTGACCAGCAGTGTCCTGTCTGCCAGCGACAGGCTCCACGGTCTGCCCCGGCGGGCGGTATCGACCCCCGCACGACGCAGCACCGTCACCAGCTTGGTGAACTGGCGCGGGCTCAGCCCGGTGAACGGGACTATCCAGAACGGCTCCGACGCCGTGATTACACCAGCCACGGCAAGATCATTACATCAGCGGCCGACGGCTACTAGAGTTCAAGAGGTGCGGGCTACCTCACCGTTGCGGTTCGAACTCCCAGACACCCCAAGCTCAGCCCACGGCAAGCGCCACCGCACCTGCTTCGTTGCCACAAGGCCGCGACGCGCTGAGCGCCATGTGGTCACGCCCAACCAGACGAGATAGATACCGCCCAGGAGCTTCACCACCGTCAACGCCTGGGCCGAGGACACGACCAGGGCCGACAAGCCGACCGCGGCGAGCGTTGCATGCACCAAGAGCCCGCACGCCGAACCGAACGTGACGAGGACGCCATCAGACCGCGAACCAGCGATCACTCGCTGCGTGACGAGGGTGAAGCTGGTCCCAGGAATCAATGTCAGGGGTGTGACTGCGGCTACGAAGCCGAGTATCTGATGCCACTGCACACACCGAGCATAGGCAACGAGAACACCCCCAACCACCAGTTCCCCGGCGGTTCTTCCAGCGCCAGGCAGAGACCCCTACGTCTACTTCGACTCGAAGATCCTTTGCGGGACAAGCCTTAGCTGCCCGGCATGAAGGCGGAGTTGCTCGACCTCCTGACGGACGTCACGGACCGGGAGCGCGCTGAGGGTGCCGTCGAGCGGCTCAACGACCTGCTGCTCGACATTGCCTGGATCTTCCCTCGCACCGATCCATGGGGTGCTGTCACGTTGTTGAGTGTGTGAGTGCCTGACGGTGTGTCGGGTGTGGTGGGGCCGGGTTCCGGCTTTCGTGCTCAGGTCGCGGCAGGCAGGCC
>NZ_JBSGBN010000212.1:0-10356 GCF_053601275.1 Streptomyces sp. NPDC004752
TCACGCTCAGCCCCAGTCGGATCGGCGACATCGCCCGGGCCGCCCTCGTCCTCAACGGAATCTGGAAGTGATCACCGTTGAGAAAACCTCAGTGATTACCGCACCGAGATGACCGAACGATTCCGCGCGGAACGACCGACCGGCGGCAGGGGTTGGCGGACGCCGCCCCCTGCCGCCCTTTCAGCGCGTCACTCGACCACGCCGCAGATCTTGTTGCTGAACTGCGGCGAGATCACATTCTTCATGAGGTTCTGCACCGCGGTGTAGTTCGGCGAGGCGTCCGGGACATTGCCTGTGATGGTCAGGACGAATTTGTTGCCCTTGCACACGAAGTTGTCCTGGTTTCCCCAGCCGCGGAAGCCGGTCAGGTGGTCCAGGCCGTATTCCGACTGGGCCTCGATCCACATCTGGAAGCCGTACCAGCTCGGCGTCGTCGCGGGGATCGTGGAATCGGCGGGGAACCCACGCGCATACAGCTGCTGCACGTGCTTGGTCGTCATGAGCTTGATGAAGGACGTAGGCACCAGCTCGGTGCCGTTCCAGGTTCCCTTGTTCAGCACCAGCTGGCCGAGCTTGTGGAAGTCACTCGGCGTGAAGTAGGACTCGCGCCCGCCTTCGTTGATGCCGTCACCGAGTGTACGGTTCCCGCCATTTGCCTCTTCACGGTGCACCGACCACTTGAAGTTGCTGATGCCCAGCGGCGTCAGGATCTGCTGCTTGATGAAGTCCGCGGTCGCACCCACGGTGGCACCGGTGTTGTAGTGGATGATCGCGGACAGCAGATGGGAGTTTCCGGTGTTGTAGAAGAACTCACCCAGTGGCTTCTGCTTGGTGGGCCGGCTCGGTCGGCTCAGGATGTACGTGACACTGTCGGCCGCGCCGTCCATCTCCTCGAAGTCGGACTTTTCGGTGTCCGTGTTGATCCCGTCGTTCCATGACAGGCCACTGGTCATCGTGAGGACATTCTCGAGAGTGATGTCTGCCTTGTTCACGTTTCCGTTGTTGGTGAACAACGAAGCGTACTTGGCCGGCAGCAGATCCGTCAGCTTGGTCTGGTACGGGTTCGTCTGGTTGAACAGCTGCGGCTTGGTCTTGATCAGGGCCGCGATGCCCAAGGCCGTGATGGTCTTCGTCGCCGACTGCAGTTCGTGCTGCACATTCGCACCGCCGCGGAAGTACTGGTCCGCGATCTTTTCACCGCAGTACGTCAGCGTGTAGCTGTCCAGGCCGCTGGCGTTGGTCTGGATCCAGTTGACCGCGCCGGTGGTGAGGGCGGTGCGCTGCGCCGAAGTGAGCGGCGTGCACGCCGGTGCGCCAGATACCGAGTAGGAATCCGTCCTCGTGTCGCTCGTCAGGCCGGTGCTGTCGAATGCGCGCGCGCTGACGCTGAAGTTGTTTCCCGTCGGGTGATTGCTGATGGTGTACGTCCAAGTGCCATTCGCGGCCAGGTTGGCGTTGACCACGCTGGAATCGTGCAGGGTCAGCTGGACGTGGTCGAGGTCGCCGTTGGCGTCGGCCGCCGAGCCGCTGAGGGTCACCGTGGTGCCGTTCACCGAGGTCTTGATGGTGCCGAGGGTCGGCGCGACGGGCCCGGTGGGTGCTTGGATGGTGAAGGTCTTGCTTTGCGTCGTGCTTTGATTGCCGGGCACGTCGACCGCTTTCGCGGTCACGGAGTGGCTGCCGTTCGCCAGCCCGGTGAGGGTCGTCGACCAGTTGCCGCTTGCGTCGACGGTGACGTTGACCGGTGTGCTCGTGCCCAGTTGGACGACGACCTTGGCCAAGTCCCCGTCCACGTCTGCGGCAGTGCCGGAGATGGTTGCGTTCACACCGCTGACGGTGACGTTCATGCTGGTCAGGGTCGGGGGATGGGTTGCGGCGGGGCAGAGGTTGTTGGTGTCGAGGTACCAGTTCGCGGAATCCCACGAGTTCAGGCCCTTGAGGAGCGTCGTCGTCGCGTTGGCGTCGTACCCGAGGAACTCGCCCCCGGTGGTGACGAAGTAGCCGTAGTTGTAGGCGCGGCCAGCGGTGACGTGGCTGCTGTTGGTGCCGGTTGCGCAGGTCGGCGTCACGGCGTGCGCCACGGACGGATTGACGATCCCCACCAGTCCGGTGAACAGCAAACCGGTGGCGCACAGACTTCCCAGACGTTTCTTTGCGTTACGTCTCATGCTGCACTCACTTCCTTTCCACGGTGTTTTTGCCGATCCCCGAGGCCGGTGACGGCACGGCCCCGGGGACGCTCAATCAGCCGATGGCGGAGGTACCCTCAACGCCTCGGCGGCGGAGCCGATTTCGAGCTGGAAGACGCGGCGTCCCAGATCGATGCATCTGGGGTGGAGCTTTTGCGTCCGAGCGGCAACCGATAGGACTCAGGACATGTGGTTGAGCAGGCTCCAGTACAGGAAGAAATCTGCTTCCTTGTAGTCCGGGTAGAGAGCCGTGATCTGGGCGGTGGCGTCGTCGATGTCCTTGGCGCTCTTCACGATCCGCACGTAGTTGTCGAAGTAGTCGATCTGCTCGTCGAGCATGGACAAGCTGCCCGGGTCACCGTGGCCCGGATACACCATCGGGTTCAGGCAACGATACTTGTTGCGGATACGCACCAGTTCGTCTCGCCACGCGGCCACGCGGTCGAGCGTGATGTCGTCGCCCATCCACGGATGCACCTTGTTGTAGGCGAAGTCGGCAAGAAACAGAGCATTGATCGACGGGCAGTAGACGGTCGTCATGGTGTGCGCCTCGGTCGCTGGATAGTCTGTGTTCAGATCACAACTTCCTCCGCCCTGGAAATGGAGCTTCCTCCCGCCGAGCACCTTGATGTCGTGCTCGTAGTCGAAGCCTTGGGGGAAGGAACGAGACTTGGGCCGCAGCGATTCGTCCAGCGCTCCGAATCCATCCATGTAGACGGCATAGTCCTTGATGTCACGGCGAACGTCCCTGTTGGCGACGACGATCCGAGACTGCGGGAACTGGTCCCGGAAGAGAGGCATTCCGGTGAAGTGGTCCGTGTGCCCATGGGTGATCAGCACCTGCTTCAGCGGCAGACCCAGCCCTCGCACCTGATCCGCCAACTTCTGAGCTTCGGCTCTCGTGCGCTGGACGTCGATGACCGTCAGGGACTTGCCGTTGGACAGAATGTACGAGTTGACCGTCGCATAGCCGCCTTTGTAGACAGTCACGCTGATCTTGGGCTTCCGTGCATCCACCTTGGCATCGGATGCGTTCGCCGTGACTGCCGACGGTGCCGCGACGAGAGCAACTAGCAAAGCCCCCAGCGTTGTCAGGCTCTTTGTCTTCACGTGCGTATCCCTTTCGTGCGTCGCGTTCCGGCTCGCCGGCGCAGATGGATTTGTCACGGTGCTCGGACGGTGACGACAGACCGTGCTCAGCACGTACCGGCCTTTCGTGGCGCGCGAAAGGCGCAACGGAAAGCCTTGATTACCTGGATAATTCGACTCCGGGGATGACGGAGTCGTGAATGCCGCACTGCCCGGCAGTGGGTCGTTTGTGTCCGAACAGTATCGAGCGTGCGAACAGGAGGCAAGACTTCGGACAACCCGGATTCCGATCCCCGAAATCCCCTCCGACTGCACTTCTTGCCTGCCTTGCTTCTGTTGCCGCACGGCTATTCCCGCGCGCCGGTGCTGCCCGATGCCCGGCGGCCTCAAGGGGCGGCCGCCCGGCACCGGGCCATGTCACGTCGGGAAGTTCAGCTTTCGCGCTCGTGGACCACGCGGCCGCCGAGGAGGGTCATCCGCACGGTGGCCTGCGGAATGTCGTGCGGGTCCATGGACAGGAGGTCCTGGTCGAGAAGGCACAGGTCGGCGACCTTGCCCGGTTCCAGGGTTCCCTTCCAGTCGTCCGCGAAGTCCTGCCAGGCCGCCGCGGCTGTGTAGCTGCGCAGAGCCTCGGTCAGGGTGATGCACTGCTCGCCGCCGCTGACTTTGCCGCTCGCCTTGGACTTGCGCAGCATCATGGTCGAGACGCCCTGGAGCCACTCGGGGGCGGTGACCGGGGCGTCCGAGCCGCTGGTGACGTTGATCCCGGCGTCGATCGCGTCGCGGTAGGGCCACTCGTACGCGGCGCGTTCCGCGCCGACGAACTCCTCCTCCAAGTCGGCGATCGTCCACTTGATGGTCGGGTTCATGTTCACCCCGAAGCCGTGCTCCGCGCAGATGCGCATGCTTCGAGCAGTGAGGAAATCGCCGTGGATGACGTAGTGCCGGGAGTCCTCGCGCGGATACGTGCGTACCGCGGCGGCGAAAGCGTCGACCACGGCATCGATACCGCGGTCGCCGGTGATGTGCACACCGACCTGGTGCCCGGCCCGGTGGGCGTAGGAGATCATCTGGTTGAGCTGGGCGACGCGTTCCTCGTCGGTTTCGCCGGCGACGGTCAGCGCGCCACAGCCGCCGCCGACGTAATGGTCGTGCATCCAGGCGGTCTTGTTCGGCGGGATGCCGTCGGCGAGGATTTTGACGCCGACGACGTTGACCATCTTGGGGTCTTCGATCGGCGGCACCGTCATCGCGTCGAGTTCGGTGGAGAAGTCCTCGAACGAGCTGCCCATGGACACCGGCATCAGCAAGGCGGTCACACGGGCGTTGAGTCGGCCTTCCGCCAACAGCCGCTCATAGGCCTCCAGCCCGCCTTTCCCCATACCGCCGGCCTTGTCACCAGGACCGAGGCCCGGCTCGGTGAAGCTGGTGATGCCGAGCGCGTTCAGCTCGGCGACCGCCAGCAGCACCGCAGCCTCGCGCCCCTCGTCGTTCAGAGGCGGCAGCAGTTCCGTGACGGCGTGCTGGGCTCCCTCGCTGAGGATGCCGATGGGCCGGCCGTTCTCGTCGGTGAGGATGGTCGAGCCGGGCGGCGGGATCGTGTTCTCGTCGATCCCGGCCATCTCGAGGGCCAGGGTGTTCACCCAGATCGTGTGGTAAGAGAAGTCCTGTAGGTAGACGGGGTTGTCAGGGCTGACCGCGTCGAGGTCGTGCCGGGTGGGCATGCGCCCCGGCTCCTCGCGGCGCTCTGTGAGGAATCCGAGGTCCCAACCGGCGCCGAAGATCCACTGCCCCGGCTTGGCGTCGGCGGCCGCCTCGCCGACGACGCGGGTGATGTCGGCGATCGACGTGACGGTCGGATAGCCGACGTCGAGGCTGAGCGGCGGTCGGGTGAGTCCCCAACTGATGGCGTGCAGGTGGGAGTCGTTGATGCCGGGCAGCAGGGTCCCGCCATGCATGTCCACGACCCGGGTGTCGGGGCCGACGAGCTGTTCGATGCCCTGCCGGTCGCCGACGGCGATGATCTCGTCGTCGGCGACGGCCAAAGCCGCGGCCACCGTCGAGTTCTCGTCGATGGTCAAGACCGTGCCGTTGACGTAGACGATGTCCGCGCTCCGGTTCATGACGGCTCCTTGCCTGCGGTTTCGGGGGTGGGCAGGTCAGCCTCGGGGATGCGTCGTTCCGGGCGCCAACCGGGTCGTGGTGCGGCTGCCCTGAGCATGCGGGTGTAGGGGTGCTGGGGGGCGTCGAACACCTCGGCGGTCTCGCCTCGTTCAACGATCGCGCCGTTGCGCATGACGATCACGCGGTCGGCAAGCTGGCGGATCACGGAGAGGTCGTGCGAGATGAAGATGTAAGACATGCCGGTGTCGGCCTGGAGGTCGGCCAGCAGATTGAGGATCTGGGCCTGGATGGACACGTCGAGCCCGGACACGGCCTCGTCCAAAATGATCACATCGGGTTCCGCGGCCAGGGCCCGGGCGATACCGATGCGTTGACGCTGCCCGCCCGACAGGTTGATCGGCAGAGCATGCCGACGGCGCGTGTCCAGGCCGACGGCGTCGAGCAGTTCACCGGCCCGCTTCTCACGTTGTGCCGTGCTGAGCTCGCCGAAGTGCAGGCGCAGCACCGTCATGACAGTCTGGTGTGCGCTGTGCCGCGGGTCGAGGGAGGTGTACGGGTCCTGGAAGACGATTTGGGTCTCGCGGGCCCGCCGCCGGCGCTCCCGCGCCTTGGTCGCCCCGTGGCTGCGCGGTTGACCGTTGACGACGATGCTGCCGGCGTCGGGCCGCTCGATGCCCAGGAGCAGCTTGGCGACCGTGCTCTTGCCGGACCCCGATTCGCCGACAAGGCCAAGGCATTCGCCGCGCAGGACATCGAAGGACACGCTGTCGACTGCGACGAACTCCTGGCGGCCCAGCCGGAACGTCTTGCGCAGGCCGGTCGCCTCGATGACTGTGGACCCGGTGTCCTGCAGCCCGTTCATGCGATGTGTTTGCTGCGCGGTCATGCGGTCCACCTGCGTCCGGATACAAGAGTCTCGGCGAGTTCCACAGAGCGGTGGCAACGCACTTGCCCGCCCGCTTCGGCAACCAGGTCGGGCCGCTCCGCCCGGCACAGGTCCACCGCGTGGGAGCATCGGTCGTTGAAGGCGCACCCCTGCGGTGCGGCGAAAGCAGCCACCGGGTTGCCGGGAATGGAGACGAGTCTGTCGACGCGTCCATCCACTGCCGGACGGCAGCCGATCAGCGCGGCAGTGTAGGGGTGTCGGGGCCGGTCGTACAGCTCCACCGCGGGACGGCACTCCACAATGCGGCCTGCGTACATCACCGCGATGCGATCGCAGATCGCCACGGCCAGGTCGAGGTCATGGGTGATGAACAGCAGCGCCAGGTCGTGTTCCTTGCGCAGTTGATCGAGCAGCAGCACAACCTCGGCCTGGATGCTCACATCCAATGCGGTGGTCGGCTCGTCCGCAAGGATCAGCCGGGCGCCGGACCCGAGGGCGCTCGCGATCATCACTCGTTGCAGCATGCCGCCCGAGAACTCGTGCGGGTACTGGCGCAGCCGGGCGTGGGCGCGGCTGATTCCGACGGAGTCCAGCAGTTCGAGCGCCCGTTCCTCGGCGTCCCGCCGGTCCAGGCCCTGGGACATGCGCAGGCCCTCGACCAGGAAGTCGCCGATGCTGCGCAGTGGGTTGATGGCTGCGCGGGGGTCCTGGAAGATCATCGCCACTTGGGTGCGCCGGTAGCGCTGCAGCGCAGCGGTGTCCATGTCCAGCACGGAGTTCCCGTCGAAGGCGACACGGCCGCTCACCTGGCTGTCGGTCGGGAAGATCTTGAGGATGGCGCGGGCGGTGAGTGACTTGCCGGAACCGGACTCGCCGACCAGGCCGAGTGCTTCGCCGCTGTCGACTGCCAGGGTGATGTGCTCGAGGAGGGTGCGCCGGCGCCTGGTGCGGCCGACTGTCACCGCAAGGTCCTGGAGTTCCAGAAGGGCCACGGTCAGTCCTCCTTGCCTGTGTCGGAGATCTTGTTGCCCAGGTGGGTGAAGGCGAGGACGAGCACCACGATGCACACTCCTGCGGAGAGCGGCCCGTTGTAGCTGCCTTGGACGATGCTGTTGGTGTCACCGACCATGACGCCCCAGTCAGGTGCGGGCGGATTGATACCCAGTCCCACGAAGGACAGCATCGCGAGGTCGACCAGGGCGAAACCGAAGGCGGTGGTCGCCTGGGCGGTGATCATCTTGGCGAGGTTGGGCAGCAGGTGGCGCAGCGCAATGCTCAGTGCCGACTGGCCCTGGACGTAGCAGGCGACGATGTACGGCTTGGATCGCTCGCGCAGCGCGGCGGTGCGTGTGATGCGGGCGGTCCAGGGGACGTACGCGATCGCGATGGCGATGACGGCCGCGGTCAGGCCGCGCCCGAAGACCACCACGATGAGCGCGGCGACCAGGACTGACGGAAAGCAGAACACCAGGTCCAGGGTCCGGCCGATCACGCGGTCCGCCCAGCCGCCCTTCCAGGCGGAGACGAGTGCGAGCGGTACGCCCACCAGCAGGGACAGCAGGACTACGAAGAGCGGTCCCAGCAGGCTGGGGCGGGCACCGTGGAGCAACCGCGACAGAATGTCGTTGCCGGCATAGTCGGTACCGAGTGGATGACTCGCGCTCATCGGCAGCGACTGGTCGAGGATGCTGCCACCGGTAGGACTGTGCGGCGCCAGCACCGGGGCGAACAGTGCCCCGAGGACGGCGATGGTGGTCAACGCGATCGCGGTCCAGGTCAGTGGCGACAGCCGAGGCAGGCGTCGAGTGCCCGACTGCGGTGTGCTTGAAGGTGCTTCCAGGGTGGCGCTCACGATCTCGCTCCGATTTTGACGCGGGGGTCGAGCATCCCTTGCAGGATGTCGACGACCACCGCAGTGATGACGGTGACCAGGACGATCAGCAGGGCGATCGTCTGCACGACCGGGTAGTCATGGGCGGTGGCGCCGTTGAGCAGCAGCGAGCCCAATCCACTGAGGCCAAAGGCCCGTTCGACGATTACGGAGCCGGCGATCATGGCGGGAATCTGCAGGCCGACCACGGCGAGCATCGGCGGTGCCGCGTTCCGCAGGACGTGCCGCCGGAAGACCCGTCCGGAGGGGATGCCGCGTGCCGTCTCGGTGAGCGTGTGCGGGCTGTCGGTCTCCTCCCGCATCGCAGCCCGGCCGATGCGGGCCAGCATGGCGGAGGAGACGATCGCCAAGGTGAAGGCCGGCAGAGTCAGGTGCCACAGCCGGTCGATGAAGCCGCTTCCTGCACCGGTTGCCGGGAAGATGCGGAACTGCACGGTAAGGACGGTGGAGAGCAGGACGGCGGTCACGAACGTCGGAATGGTGGCACCGATGGTGGTGCCCAGCGCGACGATCGCATCCGGCACGCCCTTGAAGCGGGCGGCGACCGCGGCCGCCGTCGTGCCGATGACGATCACCAGCAGCTGCGAGTAGACGACCAGCCACAGGGTGACGGGGGCGGCGGAGCGCAGCAGTGCGGAGACGCTGGTCTGGGAGGAGATCGAGGCACCGAAGTCGCCCTGGACGGCGTTGGCCAGCCACAGCCAGTACCTCTCGAAGAACGGCTGGTCCAGGTGGTACTGGGAGCGGAGTTGGGCGACGCGTTGCGGGTCGGGTGTGTGGTTGCCGAGCAGCGCGCTGAGCGGGTCTCCGGGGGCCAGATAGACGAGGCCGAAGATCAGCAGGCTTGCCACGAGCAGCAGGACGACGAGGGTCGCGGCTTGTTTGCCTAGGTAGCGAAGCATGGTGATTCCTTCGCCGGTAGAAGTTCGGAGGTGATCATTGACAGCCCCTGGGGGAGTGCCGATACTTACGGGATCGTAAGGCCCCAAACGGTAGCAGTCGACCGCCACCATAACCAGTGCCGACAAAGGGAATTCCTGAGCACTCGACTGCCCCACCGATTTCACGATTCCGCAGACGCCGAATCGCCCATCTTCGGCGTCTCACCAATCTTCCAAAAAAGGAAGGCATTGGCATGCCCAGAATGCGTAGACCAGTGACGGTGGTTGCCGCGGCACTATTGCTCGGCACGACAGCCGCATGCGGCAGCAGCCAGAATGACGACGGCTTGAAGACTGAGCAGAACGGGAGCAAGGTCTACCGCACGGGGGCGCCCACCAAACCCCTCGACCAGGTCAAGTGGTACACCTTCTATCGCCCGGTCCTCGGGCTGGTGGCGGCGGCCTACAACGACTACCCCGAGCTGACCCCGGCTCTTCAGCGGAATTGGTCGATCTGACGCCCTGACAACAGAAAGGTGCCGCCGACCTGCAAGGATGCGAGTGTCTAGATCGAATCCGGCACAGAAGTCAGGGCACCTTTCTGGTGAGCGAGCGTACAGGGTGGGACCGTGGTCTGTCTGTGACGGCCGACGGGAAAGGGCTGGTCGGGCATGCCGGGGCGGTGCTGCTGCGGAGGCTCGCCGACCGCGTCGGCCTGACCGACGCACTGGCGGGAGTGCTGCCATCGGGCACGACCTCGTCGTGGCGGGACCGGGCCACAGCGCTCGTCGGCCTCGTCGTCGCGATCGCGCTCGGCGCCACGAATCTGCTGGAGGCCGAGCAACTCCAGTTCCATCACGGCCCCCTGTTCGGACCGGCAGTGTCGGATTCCACGCTGCACCGGCTGCTGTCCGCGACGGACGAGACGAGACGCGCGCAGATCGCGAAGGTACGACAGCGGGTGCGTCGTCACGTCTGGACGCTGTTGCACCTGCGGCCCGGCGGCTTCCCGTATCTGACCGTTGCGGGGCGGTATCTGAAGGGCTGGATCGTGCTCGACATGGACGCCACGGTCATCACCGCGGCGTCCAGGAAACAGGGCGCCTCCGGCACGTTCAAGGGCACCTTCGGCTTCCACCCGCTGGCCGCGTGGCTGGCCAACACCGACGAGTGCCTGGCGATGGAGCTGAGGGAGGGCAACGCCGGCGCGAACACCGTTGCCGATCACCTGCGGGTGCTGGATGCCGCGCTCGCGCAGATACCCGGCTCCTCCCAGGCCAAGATCCTGGTGCGGGT
>NZ_JBSGBN010000213.1:0-10262 GCF_053601275.1 Streptomyces sp. NPDC004752
CCACACCGACCACGTGGTGTTCAAGGTGCTCCTGCTGGTCCTGGCCACCGCGGTGGCGCTCTACATCCCGCTCCGCGGGGTGAGCATCTCCGCGAGGACCGGCCTCGTCTTCGAGATCGCCTCCGCCTCGGCCGTCGCCGTCGTCCTTGTCGCCTCCTACCTCCACTACGGCGCGCGCCTCGACTCGGCGCAGTTCAGCCTCAGCCACCTGGGCGACAGCACCACGCTGATCGCGGCCGTCACCGCCGTCGGCTCGTACGCCGGCTTCGAGAGCGCGGCATCCCTCGGCCACGAGGCGCGCGACGCCCATCGCACTGTGCCACGCGCCATCCTGCGGCTGGTCGTCGTGCTGTCGCTGCTCTACCTGTTCGCGACCTACCCGGAGGTGCTCGGCTTCCAGGGCCCGCACACCCTCGACGCGGACAGCACGCCCCTGCCCGTCGTCGCGCGGAACGCCGGCGTCGACTGGGCCACCTACCCCGTCAACCTGCTGCTCGGCACCGCAATGATCGTGTTCTCCTCCGCCGTCATCAACTCCGGGGCCCGCAGCCTGTTCACCCTGGCGCGGGAGCGCGCCCTGCCCGCCGCGCTGGGCCGCGTCCACGCCACCTTCCGCACCCCGCACATCGCCATCGTCACCGTCACCGTCATCGGTTTCGTGCTCGGACTGGTGGGCACCGTCACCGACGTCGGCCGGTTCCAGTGGGACGTGTACGTGGGCATCGTCTCCAGCTACGGCTATCTCTTCGCGTATCTGCTGGTGGCGGTCGCCACGCCGCTGTGGCTGCGCAGGATCAAGGTGCTCACCCCCGGCAGCCTGGTGGCGTCGGTCCTGGCCGCCCTCGGCATCCTCTACGTGATCTACAAGAACCTCGTGCCCGTGCCGACCGGCGCGTACCGGTACCTGCCGTACGTCTTCGTGGCCCTGCTGCTGATCGGGCTGGCCCGGTACCTGTGGCTGCGCGCGACCCGGCCCGAGGTCGCCGCCCGCGTCGGCTCGATCCAGACGCTGTCCGCGGCCGAACAGGAGCGCCTGGCCGAGCTGGGGCTGCTCGACGCGGTGCGCGGCAGCCACCTCGCCGACGACGCCGTCGACACACTCGTCGGCCGGACCGGCCGATCCGGCCGATCCGAGGACCGATGACCATCCACCTGCACTGGTATCTGCCCACCAACGGTGACAACCGCGACATCGTCGGCTCCGGCGACGGCTCGCAGCAGACCCTGGCCGCCGTCCGCACCGGCTTCCGCGCCGCCACCGTCGAATATCTCGGGGGGATCGCCCGCGCCGCCGAACAGCTCGGCTTCGAGGCCGTACTCACGCCCACCGGGACGTGGTGCGAGGACGCCTGGATCACCACCGCCGCGCTCACCGCCGCCACCACCCGGCTCAAGTTCCTGGTGGCCTTCCGTCCGGGCCTCGTCTCGCCGACCCTCGCGGCCCACCAGGCCGCCACGTTCCAGCGCGTCTCGGGCGGACGGCTGCTGCTCAACGTCGTCACCGGAGGGGATTCGGTGGAGCAGCGCCGCTTCGGGGACCACCTCGACCACGACCGGCGCTACGCCCGTACGGAGGAGTTCCTGACCGTGCTGCGCGGCGTCAGCGCGGCCCGGGAGCCGTTCGACTTCCACGGCGAGCACTACGACATCGAGCAGGCGTCGATCCCGTTCGCTCCGCACGAGCCGCCGGAGGTGTTCTTCGGCGGGGCCAGCCCCGCCGCCGAGCGGGTCGCCGCCCGGACCGTCGACACCTATCTGGCCTGGGGGGAGACGCCCCCGCAGATAGCCGAACGGCTCCGACGCGTCCGGAAACTGGCGGCCGAGGCGGGCCGCACACTGAGCTTCGGCATCAGGTTCCATGTGCTCAGCCGGGACACGGCAGCCGAGGCATGGGCGGAAGCCGGCCGGCTTCTCGACCGCGTCGACGACTCCCGCATCCGCCAGACGCAGCGGACGCTCGCCGCCAGCGAATCGGTCGGCCAGCGGCGGATGGTGGCCCTGCACGGCGGCGACCGCCGCGACCTGGAGGTCTATCCGAACGTCTGGGCGGGATACGGGCTCGTGCGCGGCGGCGCGGGCACGGCCCTGGTCGGCAGCCACCGTGAGGTGGCGGACCGCATCGAGGAGTACCACGACCTCGGCATCGACCACTTCATCCTCTCCGGCCAGCCGCACCTCGAAGAGGCATACCACTTCGCGGAGGGGGCCGGCGCCGAGCTGCGCCGCCGCGGGCTGGTCCCCCCGGTCGGCGGGTCCGGCCCGGCCCCTTCCTGACCGCCGCACAGCGACACCACCGCCCCGCCCACCGGAGAAGGCACACGCATGAGCATCGACATCAGGACGCTGACCACCCCCGACGAGGTCGACGCAGCCTTTCGCGTCTTCCTGCGGGCCATGGTCGGGCTGCCGTTCCGCGACATCGATGCCGTCGGCATCACCGAGCCCGGCCGCTACCTCGGCGCCCTCGACGACGGCGTCGTGGTCGCCGGCGCCGACTCGTATGCCGGATGGCTCGCCGCACCCGGCGGGGCACGGCTGCCGCACGCGGCCGTCACCCACGTCGGGGTGCTGCCGACGCATCGTCGGCGCGGCATCGTCGGTGACCTCCTGACCCGGCAGCTGAAGGACTTCGCCGAGCGCGGCGAGATCGTCGCCTCGCTGCGTGCCTCGGAGGCCGTCATCTACGAGCGCTTCGGCTACGGCGTCGCGACCTCCGCAGTCTCCGCCCGCGTCACCGTCAGCCGGGCCGGACTGCGCCCCGGGGTGCCGGCCGGGGGCAGCGTGCGCCTGGCCGACGCCGCGGCCACCACCGAACTGCTCGGCGGCATCTACCAGCGGGCGGCCTGGACCGGGGCCGTGCACCGCCCCGACGGCTGGTGGCGGCTGGACGAGCTGCGCCGCGCCGCGAGCACCACGCCCCACTACGTCGTCGTCCACGACGACGACGGGTACGCCGTCTACCACCCGGAGAACACCGAGTCCTGGTTCACCAGCAGCGAACGCACCGTCACCGTCACGGACTTCGTGGCGCTCAACGACCAGGCCCGCGCCGGCCTCTGGCGCCACCTGCTCGCCCTGGACCTCGTGGACGTCCTGGAGTTCGCTTCCCTCGCCGTCGACGACCCGCTGCCGCTCGCCGTCCTGGACCGCCGCGCCGTCACGATCGGCGGCGCCCACGACGAGACGTGGCTGCGCCTCGTCGACGTCGAGGAGGCGCTCGGGGGGCGCGCCTACGGCAGCGGGGAGCCGGTCGTGCTGCGCGTCGAGGACCCGCTGCTGCCGGCGAACAGGGGCAGCTACGAGGTCGGACCCGCAGGGGTGACCCGTACCTCGGCCGCCCCCGACCTCGACATGGATGTGTCCACCCTGGCCGCGGCCTACCTCGGTGGCACGCGCTGGCGGCACCTGGCCGCGACCGGCCGCGTCCGGGCCCATCGCCCCGACGCCGTCCACCGCGCCGACACCCTGTTCGCCGTCGATACCCAGCCGTTCTCCGGCACCGGCTTCTGACCGCCGCCCACACCCCCGGCACACCCGCCCGCACCCACCGGGCCGCACACCCCCGCACCACCCCGACCCGGCCGCGCACACCGCCCGCGCCCGCAGCCCACCACCGAAAGGGCACCACCTGTGATCCACACCCGACGCACCGTGCTCAGAGGCGTTCTCGCGACGGCGGCCTCCGGCCTCCTGGCCGCCTGCGGCACCACCGGCACGGGCCGGACCGCCGGCTCGAAGGCCCGCAACGGAGGCACGCTGATGGTCGGCCAGTACCAGGAGGTCACCCAGTTCGACCCCAACCGGCAGTACTCCTGGGAGACCTGGCGGATCGACCGGAACATCTACGAGACGCTCGTGGACGAGGACCTCTCCTCCGCCACCGGCGTACCGAAGATCATCCCGAAGCTCGCGACGTCGTGGAAGGTCAGCGACGACGCCACCACATACACCTTCACCCTGCGCCACGGCGTCAAGTTCACCGACGGCACGCCCTTCGACGCCGAGGCCGTACGGTTCAACGTCCGCCGCTTCACCGACAAGGACTTCGAGTACTACGACAAGACCAGCGCGGCCACCATGTCGCTGGTCTACTCCGACCTGAAGTCGTTCGAGGTGGTCGACGACCACACCGTGCGGTACACCTTCAACCACCCCTTCCTCGACTTCCTGCGTCAGATACCGAACAGCGGCAACGCCGCGTCCGGTATCTTCAGCCCCGCCGCCCTGAAGAGGTACGGGCAGGACGGCCTCGCCGACCACCCCGTCGGCACGGGACCCTTCACCTTCCAGGAACGCGTCCGCGGCGACCACACCACCCTGGTCCGCAACACGGAGTACTGGGGCACCCGGCCGCACCTGGACAAGGTCGTCTTCAAACCGATCGCCGACGACCAGGGCCGGGTGGCCGCACTGCGCAGCGGCGCCGTCGACCTCATCAGCCGTGTCCCGGCGGACTCGGTGGCCTCACTGGAGAAGAACGGGTACGACGTCCCGGAGAACAAACACGTTCCGCAGATCATCTACTACAAGTTCAACCTGGCGAACAAGGCACTCCAGGACAAGCGGGTCCGCCAGGCGATCATCAGGGCCGTCGACCGCGAGCAACTGGCCAAGAAGATCTACAAGGGATACGCCGAAGCGGCCACTTCGATCATCAACCAGGGCAACGAGGCGTACGACGCGTCCGCCGTCGACTACGCCCATGACCCGGCCGCCGCCAAGAAGCTGCTGAGCGAGGCCGGACTCGCCTCCGGCGACCTCAAGTTCACCATCCTCACCGACACCACCGGACAGCCCACCGCGGAGTTCATCCAGCAGCAGCTGAAGGCGGTCGGCATCGACGCCTCGGTGGAGTCCTTCGAGTGGATCACCTACGGGACGCGGGCGGCCAACCTCAAGCCGACCGACGGCCTGGTCCTGGGGGAGTGGGGCTACATCGCCGCGAACTGGGTGCGGATCGCGTACAACCAGTACGTCGCCGCCCAGGACGGCGCCCGGCACTCCGACACCTCCGACGCCACCGCCGAGGCCATCGACGTGGCCGCCCACAACGCCGACGCGAGCCGGTCGACCGAGCTGTGGCAGGACGCGGCGCGGAAGTGGGCCGAGGACGCCACGATCTTCCCGCTCCTGTCGTTCAGCCGCTACTACGCCGTCGCCCCCGCCGTGGGCGGCTTCGTCTGGCCGCGGCAGAACCACTACGACCTGTCCCGTGTCTGGGTGGCGGGCTGACGATGACGCGCCACATTCTCAGACGGCTCGCCGCCACCGTCCCGCTGCTCTTCGTGATCAGCCTGCTGGTGTTCTTCATCGCCCAGGCGGGACCCGCCGACCCCGTCCGCGACGCCCTCAGCCAGAAGATGACGCCGGCCCAGATCGCCGAGATCCGCCAGGCATACGGACTGGACCGCCCGGCCTGGCAGCAGTACCTGAGCTGGCTGGGGAGCCTGTTCACCGACGGCGGCGGCATCTCCCTGAGTCTGCGCAGCCCCGTCTCCGGCATCGTCTTCCCGGCCCTGCGCAACACCCTGCTGCTCGGCGCCGCGGCCACCCTGCTGACGGTCGTGCTCGGCGTGGCGATCGGCTTCGTCTCGGGCATCCGGCACGGCCGCCTCGCGGACCGCGCCGCGATGCTGCTCGTACAGGTCGGCAGCAATCTGCCGGTCTACTGGTTCGGTCTGATCGTCGTCTGGATCACGGCCGTGCACCGGCAGTGGCTGCCCGCCGGCGGTATGCACGACCTGCGCGGCGACGGAGGCTTCGGTGACCTCCTGCTGCACCTGGTCGCGCCCGCCTTCGTCGCGTCCCTGGTGTCCATGCTGATCGTCGCCCGGTTCGTCCGCGCGGCGGTCATCGAGAGCGAACAGTCGGACTACATCCGCACCTACCGGTCCCAGGGCTTCGGCCGGGCCGCGATCCTCGGCAAGCACATCGGCCGCAACATCCTTCCGCCGATCGTCAACACCACCGGCCTCACGGTGGGCTCGGTGATCACCGGTGTCGTCTTCGTCGAGACGATCTTCGCGTGGCCCGGACTGGGCAGTGTGCTGCTCAACGCCGTCGCCGGAGCCGACTACCCCGTGATCCAGACCGGTGTGCTGCTCGTCGCGGTCGCCTTCGTCCTGGTCAATCTGATCACCGACATCCTCCTCGACCTCCTCAACCCCCGGCTCCGGCACGGCGGTGGGGTATGACGACGACCGAACTCCGGCTCGCGGCACCGCCCGGACGCCGCTCGGCGACGGCACGACTGCTGCGCAACCGGGAGGCCCTGCTCGGCCTCGCCGTCCTCGCCGTGGTCGTCGCGGTCTCCGCGCTCGCCCCCTGGATCACCCCGTGCGATCCCGACGCCGGGGACGCCGACAACGTGCTCGCCGCCGTCGGGTCCCCCGGTCATCTGCTGGGCACCGACGACCAGGGGCGGGACGTGCTCAGCCGGCTCCTCGCCGGCGGGCGCACCGCCCTGCTGGTCTCGACCGCATCGGTGGCCGCCGCCCTGGTCATCGGCACCGCGCTCGGCCTGCTCGGCGCGTTCGCCGGGCGTCGTACCTCGGCCGTGCTCATGCGGGCCGTCGACCTCATGTTCGCCTTCCCGGTGATCCTGGTGGCGCTCTCCCTCGCCGCCGTCCTCCAGCCGGGCCCGACCGTTCTGATCGGCACCGTCGTCTTCGCCGCCGTCCCCTACGTGACCCGCGTCGTCTTCGCGGAGGCGAAAGTGGAACGGGAGAAGGACTACGTGGAGGCCGCCCGCTCGCTGGGTGCCTCCCGGGCCGAGATCCTGTTGCGCGAAGTGCTGCCCAACGTGCTCTCCCCGGTGGTGATCTACGGGACCAGCCTGGTCGGCGTGAACATCGTCTTCACCGCCAGCCTGAGCGCCCTGGGCCTCGGCGTTCAGCCGCCCCAAGCCGACTGGGGCCGCATGATCTCCGAAGGCGCCAAGGTCCTGGTGAACGGCAGCCCCGGCGTGGCGACGTTCCCCGCCGTCGCGATCCTCCTCGTCTCGCTCGCCTTCAACTGGCTCGGTGACGGGCTGCGCGACGTCCTCGACCCGTGACCCCGCCGCCCCCGCACCCCGAGGTGACCCCATGACAGCCGTTCTCACCGTGAAGGACCTCCGCGTCGACTTCGCCCTGCCCGGCGGCACCGTGCACGCCGTCCGCGGCGTGGACCTCGACATCGCGCCGGGCGAGGTCCTCGCCCTCGTGGGCGAGTCCGGTTCCGGCAAGAGCGTCACCGCCTCCGCCGTTCTCGGCCTGCTGCCGCGCGGGGCCCGGGTGACCGGTGGCAGCGTCCGCTTCGGGGACACCGAACTGCTCGGCCTGCCCGAGCAGCGGCTCAACGTCCACCGGGGCTCGGGCATCGGGATGATCTTCCAGAACCCGGCCACCTCACTCGACCCGTCGTTCACCGTCGGCAGCCAGCTCCGCGACACGGCACGGCTGCACCTGCGCGTCACCCGGGAGGAGGCCCTGGACATCGCCCGCGACTGGCTCGCCCGCGTCCGCATCCGCGACCCCGACCGGGTCCTGCGCTCCTACCCGCACGAATTGAGCGGCGGCATGCGACAGCGTGTGATGATCGCGCTCGCCGGTCTGTCCGGACCGGACCTGCTGATCGCCGACGAACCGACCACCGCGCTGGACGCCACCGTCCAGAAGCAGATCCTCGACCTGCTGCTCGGCCTGTCCGTCCGCACCCGCACCGCCGTCCTGCTGATCACGCACGACTTCGGCGTGGTCTCCCACACCAGCTCACGGGTCGCCGTGATGCGGGAGGGCAGCGTCGTCGAGGTCGGCGACACCGCCCAGGTCCTCGCCGCCCCGGCGCACCCCTACACCCGGGCCCTCATCGACTCCGTGCCGCAACCCGGACAGCGCCGGGGACCGGACAGCCGCGCCCGCCGACTGCTCTCCGGAGCCTTTGCGGTCCCGCGGACCGCCCAACTGCCGGAGCACGCCGGCCCGGCGCCGCGCCGGCCGGCCCCCGACCGCCCGCCCGGTGCCCCCGTCCTGCGACTCGACCGGCTGTCGAAGGAGTTCACGGTCGGCGGCCTCGGCACCGGACGACGCCGGGCCGCCGTGCGCGCCGTCGACGATGTCTCGCTCACCCTGCACCGCGGCGAGGTCTTCGGTCTCATCGGCGAGTCCGGCTCCGGCAAGTCCACCCTCGCCCGGCTCGCCTGCGGGCTCCTGCCGCCGACCACCGGATCCGTCACCTTCGACGGCCTCGATGTGGGCACCGCCGACCAGCGGAGCCTGCGCGCGCTGCGCCGCCGCTTCCAGTACGTGTTCCAGGACGCCGTCACCGCCCTGAACCCCCGGGTCAGAGCGGGCGACCAGATCGCCCGCCCCCTCGTCCGCCTCGGCCGGGCCGCAGGCCGACAGGAGGCCCGGGAACGGACGGCCCGAGCCCTGAGCCTCGTCGGCCTGCACCCGGACCACGCCGACCGCTACCCCCGCGAGTTCTCCGGCGGCCAGCGACAGCGGCTGCAGATCGCCCGCGCCATCGCACTGGAACCGGACCTGCTGATCCTGGACGAACCCACCTCCGCCCTCGACGTGTCCACCCAGGCCACCACCCTCAATCTGCTCCTGGACCTGCGTGACCAACTCGACCTGACCTACCTCTTCATCGGCCACGACCTGGCCGTCATCGAGTTCCTCTGCGACCGCATCGGTGTCATGCGGCAGGGCGCGCTGCTCGAAACGTTCCGTGCCGACGACCTGTTCGCCGCCGATCGCCAACCGGCCACCCGCGCCCTCATCGACTCCATCCTGCCGATCGGGCCCGCCACCGGCCGCACCGCCCCGGGCGAGGAGCACGCGCTCGTCCCCGACGCGTGACCCCCCGCCCGGCACGGTCCGCGCGCCGCCCCGGCACGCAGGACTCCGCCCGCCCCCTCCCATGAAAGGCCCACCATGACCACCACCACCGCCCCCAGCAATCTCCGGCAGCCCACCGCCACCGACGCCGACCTCGCCGCCCGCTTCCAGCCGGTCTTCGACCGCGTCGCCGAGGGCAACACCGACCGCGAGCGGACCCGTACCTTCCCCCACGAGCAGGTCCAGTGGCTCAAGGACGCGGGTCTCGGCACGCTGCGGATCCCTGCCGAACTCGGGGGCCTAGGAGCCTCTCTGGAACAGACGTTCACGCTGCTCGCCCAGCTGGCCACGGCCGACGCCAACGTCGGCCACATCTGGCGCAACCACCTCGCCTTCGTCGAGGACCGCCTCAACGCCGCCCCGTCTCCCGACAACGACCGCTGGCTACGGCGCTTCCTCGACGGCGACTTCGTCGGCGGCGGCTGGACCGAGGCCAACAACGGCACCTTCGCCAACCTCCGGACCACCGTCCGCCAGGACGGCGACCGGTGGCTGGTCAACGGAGCCAAGTTCTACGCCACCGGCAGCCTCTACGCCGACTGGCTCGACGTCCTCGGCAAGGGCGACGGCGACACCGTCCTCACTGCCCTCGTCCGGCGCGACCACCCCGGGGTGCGGCTCGACGACGACTGGACCGGATTCGGCCAGCGCACGACCGCCAGTGGGAGCGCCGTCTACACCGACGTTCCCGCCGAGCGCGGCGATGTCTTCCCGGCCGCCGAACGCTTCGTCTACCAGGGGCACTTCTACCAGACCGCCATGCTGTCGGTGCTCACCGGCATCACGCGTGCCGTGCTCCGCGACGGCATCGGGGCCCTGAAGGCCCGCGGACGCAACTACCCGCAGGGCCTCGACCCGGTGCCCGCCTCAGACGCCCAACTCCTCCAGGTCCTCGGCCAGGTGTCCGCCGACGCCTTCGCCGCGGAGGCCGCTCTGGGTGCCGCCGCCCGCCCCCTCGACCGGATCGCCGAGGCACATGCCGCCGACGACCACGACACCCGCAAGCAGCGCGTGCTGGAAGCGGAAGTCGCGGTCGCACAGGCCCAGCTGACCATCATCGACGCCGCACTCCGTGCCACCACGACCGTCTTCGACGCCCTCGGCGCCTCCGGTGTCTCCGACGCCCTCCTGCTGGACCGGCACTGGCGCAACGCGCGCACCCTCGCCTCCCACAACCCTCGCGTCTACAAGGCCCGTATCCTCGGCGACTGGCTGGTCAACGGCAAGGACCCGGTCCCCAATCTCGCGGCCATCGGTCGCGGGGGGGGGGGGGGGGGTGCGCCGCGGCCGGCGCGGGGACCGCCGAGTACCGGCAGGCCGGATGTTGGGGCGCCGACGGGGCCGCCCCCGCACACCCGCGCGGCCCGGGCGGGGAGGAGG
>NZ_JBSGBN010000214.1:0-10197 GCF_053601275.1 Streptomyces sp. NPDC004752
GACAACACCCCCCCCCCCAACACCCGCCGCCTCGTGGACGTTAACCCCCCCCACCCCCCGCGCCGCGGCGCCGCCCGCCCGGGGTCCGCGGACCCCGGGCTCGACTCCCTGACCGGCCGCGAGCGGGAGATCCTCGTCGCCATCGGCAGGGGCTGGACCAACGGCGAGATCGCCGCGCACTTCGTCGTCGCCGAGTCCACCGTCAAGACCCATGTCGGCCGCGTCCTCGCCAAGATCGGCGCCCGCGACCGCGTCCAGGCGGTGATCTTCGCCTACGACCACGGCTTGGCCCGCCCGAACGCGGACTGAACGAGGGCAGGCTGAACCGCCGGGGACGGACTGTACCGGGGGTGGTTCACGGGATGACAGTGCGGTGAGGGTGGGGCGTCGAGATCACCGCGTCCACGCGAAAGGCCCGCGCACCGACGCGAAAACGACAAGCGACCTCACTCTCACAGAAGTTGACAATGCCCTCGCAGGAGGTACTGGCAATCACGTAGCACGCTGTGGCGACCAGCGCGGACTGATCGGAAGCGCTCACGAACCTCTTGGCGGCGGCCTTCCGCCCCGCGTCTTCCTCACGGGCCGCCACTCCATGCCTTCAGGTCGGCCCCGCTGAGCTGGTACTTAGCCTTCTTCCTCGGAAGGACAACGACTTCTGAGGTGAACCGCTGCGGGTACAGTTGAACTACATGATCGACAGCAGTAGTTGAGCGCCGTCTCTTGGCGTCTCTTCAGAACTGGGCGTTCTGATTTTCATCACGTGTCAAGAAATTCCGCAACAGGCGCTTAGCAGGTTCATGATTGTACTCCTCAGCGATTTCCATGGGGGTTTGCCCGTCACGTGAGATCAACGCGGGGTCTGCACCATAAGCAAGCACAATCGCAGTAAGTACGGAATGCAGCCGATACCCGGACTGCAGTGTCGAATCACCTTCGAGTTCGATGGCATGCGCGAGCAGCGTCATACCGAAGCAGACTTCGTTCGGATCAGCTCCGGCATCCAGAAGCGTAGCGAGTTCCTCATAGTCGTTGGTTTCAACCGCCTGATGCACAGGCGTCCACGGCTCCACTTCCACTGCGCGACTCCCGAATTCCATAGAAGCGACCGGTGGGGTGCCACCACCACAGGTCAGTGATCACATACTGGCGACGACCCCTTGAATCCGCCGGAATCGAGGCGGGGCTCAAGAGCACCAAGATGCTCTACAGTGCGAAGGGCTTATAGGCCAGAGCGGCGTCTACGACCTGTTCAGCCGTCAAGTCGTCCTGATCGAAACCCTCTTGGCGAGGATAGTAGATGAGGTCGACGACCCGCGGGTGAGGAACATTCCGCTCAAGGGTACGCCCCAACTCAGCCTGCTCCTCCTCGGTACCTTCGCCGGTCAGGATCCCCTCGACCAATGCGACGAGCTCGGGGCGCGTCATCGCACTCACCACACATCTCCCCTTTCCACCGACACCTGCACTATTACCCCAGTCGCTCACGCTGTCACCTCTGTCTATCGTTCGTTACCCGTATCCATCACACCCTTGCCGGAGGCCGCGTCGTACTCCTCGACCGCCGCCGCCCGCAGCTGGGAAATGCGCCACGGCAGCGATGCACCGATGGGATTGAACAAATCAGCAAAGCACCCAACCCTGCGCGCCCGGCGCCCTACGCCGGCGACACGCGGCCGGGGCCGCCGCGCCACCGCCAAGGACTGACGTCCGCCTGCGCCCTGCTGAGGTACAGCGCACCAACTTCCGTACATCAGCAGGGCGTTCACATACAGTCACGCCTGAGCTTCCACGCGCTCCGCGCCATGTGTCTCCGTCTGCGGCGCCTTGAACTCCGCCCACACCGTCTTTCCGATCCCGAACTCCCGGTCAAAGACACCCCAGCGGTCCGACAGCGCGTCCACCAGCAACAGGCCCCGCCCGCACGTCTCGTCGTCCCCCGGCGACCGCACCTCCGGACGGCCCGTCCCCGCGTCGCTCACCTCAAGGCGAAGTAACCCCGCCTCCGGGTCATGGAGGAAGGCCACCCCGACCTGCCGGTCTGTCGGCACCCGTACACGCATCGCGTTCGTCACCAGCTCCGACAGCACGAGTTCCGCCGACTCGATGACGTCCTGACCCACGCCCCAGCCCCCGAGGACGTCCCGAAGTATCGACCGCGACCGGGCCACGCCCTTCGGATGGCGCGAGATCCGGAAATGTGTTTCGTGCGAGCCGTCGCGGTCTGCCATGAGGCCCCCTGATGCGGGTCGGTACCTGTCGGCCAACTCCCGCGAACCATCAGCGGGATTGACCTTGCTCTGCACAACAGAGTGCCGAGAGACAGTCATCCATGCAACGTTGAATGGATAGCTGACGCTTTATTCACCCGTTCGGGTAATCTCAAGATCGGCGGGCCGAGACTCTGGTAGGGAGGGCGTATGCCAAACGTGAAACCGTCCACCGTCCTCGGACGCCAACTCGGCGACGAACTACGCCGCTTCCGCGAGGCCGCAGGTCTCACCACACTTGCCGCCGCCGAAGTTCTTGACTGCACCAAGGGCAAGATCAGCCGTATCGAGAACGGCCATGTACCGGTTCGGACGCCCGACTTGAACGCGCTCATGAAGGCTTACGGGGTGGATGACGAGGAGGCGCGTGAGCGTCTCGCAGCGCTGGCACGCAGGGCCAACCGACGGCGACGCGAAGGCTGGTGGCATCAGTACGGTTCCATCCTCGGCGACTCATACCGCGACCAGATCGAGATGGAGGACATCTGCGACAGCGTTCGGACCTATGAAGTGCAGCTCGTGCCAGGGCTTCTCCAGACACCCGAGTACGGCCGCGCGGTAACCGTCGCTTCCCGTTCCTGGGAGACACCGGAGCAGATCGACCAGTTCGTGCAGGTACGGCTCGCCCGCCAGGAACGGCTCACCGGACCCGAACCCCTGGAGCTGTGGGTCGTCCTGTCCGAGGGAGTGCTGCGTCAACAGGTCGGCGGCCCCGAGGTGATGCGCGCTCAGTTGGAACACCTGGCTTGCATCGCCGAGCTACCTAACGTCACCGTCCAGGTACTGCCATTCGCACGCGGTGCCTACTCAGGTATGTTCGGCCCGTACCTGCTGATGCGCTTTCCGCAGGTGGCATCGATGGACCTCGTTCTCACCGAGACCCCGACCGGCAACATCTGGATCGAGCGGGAATCGGAAGTCGCTCACTACCGGACGCTGTTCGACGATGCCCGCACCGCAGCTCTGCCACCCACGGAATCGCTCAGGTTCGTCCAACGCGTCGCCAAGGAGCACAGACCATGAAGCCAGCCCGCATCGCACCGCCAGACCTCGCCATAGCAACCTGGCGGGTGAGCACCTACAGCGGCGGTCAGGGCAACTGCGTCGAAGTCGCCGACAACCACCCCCACCTCATCCCCGTCCGCGACACCAAGCGCCCCACAGGCCCGGTGATCGGATTCGGTCGGGAGGCCTGGCAGGCGTTCGTCGCCCAGCTGCGCTGACCCCTTCACGATCAGGTATCTGCGGGCACACGCCAATGGGCGCGCCGCAGCCCCTCACGTCTCCGCACCGTCGCCCCCGCCGGACACGATCTGGTGTGGGCTTCAGGACTGGGAGCCTCCTGGCATCCGCACCATAGCCACCCCGCACCACGGCGACCCCACGGCTGCCACTCCCCCAGCGCCCCGCCCCACACACGCTTCAACAGTCCGCGCGGTGCAGCGGCGGCTGCCCGGTTTCAAAAAGGACTGCTGGCTTCCTAAGCGGCCGGCTACGTTTCCGCCGCCGACGCCACCAGCAAACGCGTCCGCGTCTACGGCACCACCCGCAAGAACGCGGCCGACAAACTCACTGAGAAGATCGCCGACAGCAACCGCGGCCTCCCCGTCGCCACCGCCGACAGCACCGTCGGCGACTGCCTCACCTACTGGCTCGGCAGCGTCGCCGTACACCGACTCCGTGAGAACACCCACACCCGCTACACCACCTGCGTCCGCCTCCACCTCATCCCCGGCCTCGGCACCAAGAAGATCGCCCGCCTCACCACCAAGGACGTCCACACCTTCCTCGACCGCCTGCGCACCACCTGCCAGTGCTGCGCCCAGGGATTCGACACCAAACGGAAGGAGTGCTGCGCGATCGGCGAGTGCTGCCAGAAGCGGCTCTCCCCTTTGACCGTGACCTACGTGCACTCGGTGCTCAAGTCCGCGCTGGAACACGCCGTCCGGGAAGACGAGCTGCCCCGCAACGTCGCACGGAACGTCAAGACCACTACACACCGGCCCAGGCGTTTCCGGCCGCTCACCACAACGGAGGCCCGCCCAGTTCCTCGACGCTGCCCGCACCGATCGGCTGTACGCACTGTACGAACTCGCTCTGCGCACCGGCCTTCGCAAAGGCGAACTCCTCGGCCTCTGCTGGGAAGACCTCGACCTCAACGCCGGGACGTCCCTCCAGCGCACCCGCACCAGCGGCCTCACCCGCCTGCCCACAAAGACCCGGGCATCCGAACGCCGCATCGCTCTCCCCACCGAATGCCTCCACTCCCTCAAGGAGCACAAGGAGCGGCAGGACAGGGAGCAAGGACAGGCCGGGTCGGCCTGGAGCGACAGCGGCCTCGTCTTCACCACTCCGACTGGACGGCCTCTCGACCCGGCCAACCTCACCCGCCGCTTCCGCAGCTTCCTCGACCGGGCCGGGCTCCGCCGCATCCGTTTCCACGACCTTCGCCACTCAACCGCGACCCTGCTGCTGGAACAGGGCGTTGACCTCGTCGTGATCAAGGAACTTCTGGGCCACGCCCACATCGGCGTCACCGGCGACGTCTACGCCCACGTCCGACTCCGACTCCAGCGAGACGCCATCGACGCCCTGGACCACGCTCTCGGCGGCCAGGACGACGACCCCGACGACCCACCAGCCGCAGCCGTCGTCCGCTGACGTTGCCGCCAGCGTTGCCGTCAAACGACACAGAAGCCCCACCGGAATTTCTCTCGGTGGGGCTTCTGATATATCCAAGGACATTGCGCCTTGCAGTTGCAGAAACAGACGGATTAGAGCAGAGGTCTATCCATCAGCCCAGTTGATTCAGTTCAGCACGGATTCTTTCTGCTTCGGCGCGAGCAGCGGCCGCTTCGGCGGCAGCCCTCTGGCGATCTTCCTGATAGATGAGAACGCCAGCCAGTGAATCCAAAGCGTCTGCAATCCTTTCCCGCCACGCGGCAAAAGATTCAGTTTCACGCTCACCCGGAGGCCTTTCGGATCGCACTTCTCTCAATCTTTGAAGTGCGGCGCGCAACTCTGGAGAGACAGGCATGAGACTCACCCACGTCCACCGATCAGAGGCAAGAACCGTTGGCAGGCAAGGCATGGTCCGATCAGCTCGCCATGATTCTCAATTGGGAACGAATTCCCTCTACCGCCACCACCAATCATGACGGACTGGAATGTCGACCCTTCCAGTGGGATGCCAGCATTCTCGAACTGGATGGCACACCCAACTTCCCCACATCCGCCATGGTGTCCAGAGTTGGCTACTGCCCTCGCTGTCTGCGGAGGCATTGCACCGCTACGCGTATCCGTCGCATAGGCGAAACGGACATGCTCTCCATCCGCAGAAGTAATCTTCGTCGCAACGTTGGGTCGCGATTCCGGGCTCATACTCAGCGCCTCGTCTGCGAAGTCGAGCAAGTCATCAGCGGCCTCACCACAGTTGTGAACGAGGACCGGCGTAGCCCCCGCCAGCACATAGTACGTGTGCCAGCCGTCAACCGTGAGGTTGTAGGTGGTACGGAGTTCCTTGGTGTGTGCCCTGTTGGCGGTGACGATGACCGTGTCACCCTCGTTGGTCCGCAGGGTCATCCCGGGGCGTAGGTCGGCGGCATGTACCCAGTCAAGTTCCGAGGGTGACCAGAACGGGTGCTCATGAGTCGCCGTGAGCTTCTCGATCCCACTTTCGGTGGCGATCGAGAGTTCGTTGAAATACTTGTCTTTTTTCGTAACGATAAGGCCTGTTACCTCGCGCGGGCCCTGTTCTCCCGTCTCGGGGTCAGCGGCCAGCACCTTATCGCCCAGGTCGATATCTTCGATGTTCTTCTTTGTCCCGTCCGCCATGAGGACGTCCGTGCCAGCAAGGAAGCATTCACAGTGGGGCAGCGGAACATCGTTCTTTTTGCCGACAGTCTTGAGGAGTTTCTTGCCCAGTGTTCGGACGGCTCCGGTGACGCTGAAGAAGCTGTAGATGTCGAGTCTGGTTTGGGTGTCCTTGTAGAGCGAGGAGTCGGTGTCGACGCCCTTGCTTTCGATGAATTCATCGTATGCGTCTGTCACCCCGGAGCAGTCTTCGATCCAGCACCATGGGCTCGCCTTGGACATACCTTCAGCGGACTCGACCAGCCAGTGGCCGGCTCCCGCGAGCGCGTCTTTCCAGCCTCCGCGTTTCTCGGGATTCTTCGGCTCGTCGCTGTAGCACGATACGGGTATGGAGTATCCGCCGGAGAAGTTGTAGCACGTCGAGCCGGCACTGCCGCCTTGGCCGTAATTCGCACTGCCCGCGCTCGATATCCCGCCGGAGGAGGTAGCGCCCGCACCCCTGCCGCCACCACTGCTGCTGATGGTGGTGATGATCTGGACCGCGGCCACCACCGCGACGATGATGCCTATCAGCAGGCCGAGGAATTCACCGTTCGCGTCGGAGAAGGTGACGGGGTTGTTGTTGCTGTAGGCGTAGCCGTTGATCTGTTGGGGGTCTTTCAGGTCGCCGATGGGGTCGACGCTGATGAACCGTCCCGTGGTTGTGTCGTACTCGCGGGATCCGAGGTGAGTGAGGCCGGTGGGGTCTTCGGTGCCTCCGACGAATCCCCTTTCGCCGCGCCAGGTGGCGGGCTTCGCAGCGCCTCGGTCTTCGCCGAACGGTTTGGTGGGGCGGCGGGTGAGGGCCTGTGCGGCGGCGTCGATCTGGAGGCTGGCGGTGCCGTGGTGGTCGGTGGACAGCCAGGTCAGGTCGCTGGGAGTGCGCATCGCCACGGTTTTGCCCGCGTGGGTGTAGTAGCGGGTGGCGGTGACCTTGGCGCTGGTTTTGTCGAGGCGGAGTTCGGTCTCGCCCAGATACAGGGTGGTGCCGGTGGCATCCCTGCGGATGAGCCGGTTGCCGTCGCCGTCGTTGAGGAACGTGGTGGTGGCGCCGCTGGCTTCGGTGGCCTTCTCCAGTTCGCCTTCCGCGTCCCAGTCGAGGGTCTGTGTGGTGCCGTTGAGGTTGCGAGTCTTGGTGGCTCCGTTCTCCCAGTAGGTGTAGCTGTCGGTGATCTGCGTGCCGGAGGCCAGGCTGGTGACTGTGTTGGCCAGGGCGTGCGGGCGGGACTGGTCGCTGGTCTTGTAGGCGTAGGTGGTGGTGGATGGGCCTCCGGTGGCGAGGTGGTTGGTGGCGGTCTTGCGGTTGCCGGCGGAGTCATAGGTGAAGCTCTGCCAGTACGGTGCTCGGCCGCCTACCGTGCTGGTGGTGGGTGCGGTGGCGCAGTCGCTGGCGGTGGTCCAGGCGGTCTTCAGACGGCGGTGGCCGTCGAATGCGAAGCACTGCTTGTCGCCGGGGCTGGTGGAGCGGTCGTCGATCTCGGCCGGGTTTCCGGCTTTGTCGTAGCGGTAGTAGATGTCGGCATCGGTGCCGGTGTGGGTTTCGGAGACGACGGTCTGGCGGGCCAGGCGCTGTGTGCCGTCTTCGTAGGCGTAGTTGATTTCCGTCCAGTCGGCAGTGGAGGAGACGCCCAGGGTGGTGCGGGTGTGCTCGCCGGCTGGGAGGTAGTCGGTGTTCTGGACGATGCCGGTCAGGCCCTGGAGGGTGTCGGGGAGCCGGGTGGGGGTGTAGCCGTAGGTGAGGGTCTCGGCGGCGAGTCCGCCCATGGCGGGGATGGTGCGCTTTTGCAGTGTGCCGTCGAGGTTGTAGGTGTTGTTGATGGTGTAGTAGCCGGTGCCGGCGAGGGCTCCTTCCTTGGTGCTGATCGTGTACTGCTGCTTCAGCACCCGGTTGAGCTCGTCGTAGTCGGCGTTGGTGATGGCGTAGACGTCGCCGGTCTTGCCTCCGACGTACCGGATGGTGGAGGTCAGTTGGCCCTTGGCGATGGTGTCGTAGGACCAGCGGGCCATGATCTTCGCGTCGTCGGGGGTGGGTACCCCACCGGTGACGGGCACGGGACCGTCGACGCGAGCGGTTTGCCGACCGAGGCTGTCGTAGGTGTAGCCGATTGTCTTCTTGCGGGCATCGGTTGCGGCGATGACCTGGTCGAGGTCGTTGTATTCGGTGGTGGAGCCTCCGGCATCGGGGTCCGAGGCGCTGGTTTGCCGGCCGAGGAAGTCATAGCCGTAGGACCAGATGTTGCCGCCGTCGTCCTTGACCGTCTGCAGGCGGTCGGCGTGGTCGTAGGAGTAGGTGAACCCGGTGTAGTCGGTGGTGACGGTGCTGCCGTTGTATTCGCGCTTTTCCGCCAGGCGGCCGCGGGCGTCGTATTCCTCGCGCACGGCGGAGGCACCGGTGGGCGGGAGGACGGTGGTGGCGTTGCCGTCGTAGGTGGTGGTGGTGCGTGAATGCTCCTGGCCCCTGACAAGGTTCTTCTGCACCGTGGGCCGTCCCGCACCATCGAAGATGGTTTCGGTGCCGGCGGGCGCAGCGGTGATCAGCGTGGCAAGGGCGCCGCTGGGGGCGGTTGTGTCGATGTACTGTGCGGCCGTTTCGACCGCGAGCCCACGGGAGTCGTACTTGGTTTCGGAGATCACCCGGCCGGTGCCCGTTGCAGCCAGCACCTGGACCTGCCGGGGCCGCAGCAGTGCATCGTAGATGGCGTACTGGGTGAGGTAGGTGGTGCCATCGTTGTTCAGGGACTTGGAGGCCACCCAGGAAGCTGCGCCGGACTGCACCTTGTACTCGTACTTCTGGCTGGGGCTCTGCCCGTTCGTACGGTTGCGGTCGGCCAGCCAGACGTCGGTGAGGCGGCCGAGGGCGTCGTAGGCGAGTTCGGTGCGGTTGCCGTTGGCGTCCGTCCGGGAGATGTCCACTCCCCAGTCCGGGGCGTGCTCGGCGGTGGCGGTGTGGCCGGCGGCGTTGGTGGTCGCTGTCTGGGTGACGGGTCCGCCGGTGGCGGGGGTGTAGGCGATGTGCTTGGTTCTGGTGCCCTTGGTGTTCCAGGTGTCCGTCGGCCGGCCGAGCGCGTCGTAGCCGGCCGTGGTGACGGTTTGGTAGTGGCCGGAGCCGTCGGCGTTGTAGCCGGTCAGGCGCTCGGTGCGGGTGGCATCTCCCTTAATCGGGGCGGCGGCGTAGGCCTGGCTGTCGTAGGAGAGGCGTGTTTCGGAGACGAGGTCGGTGGTCTTGGGGTCGTTGGTGCGGTTTGGGGTCACCGAGCAGTCGGCGGAGACTTTCTCCACCCGCTTGGGGTAGGAGAGCATCCACGTGGTTTCGTCGGTGGCGTACCAGGTGCGGGTGCAGTCCTTGGCGCCGTCGGCGTCGCTCTCCACGGTCAGCGGCAGGCCGCTGGTCGTGTCGTAGGTGGTGGTCGAGGTGGCCGTCATCGTGCTGCCGCTGTTCAGGCGGGTGCGGGTGACCTCGGTGCCGGTGCGGACCATGTGGCCGCGGACGGTGCCGTAGGAGTGGCTGTCGCTGGAGGTCTGCTGCGACCAGGGGGTGATGACCTTGGCGGAGACTTCCTGACCGGAGGTGCCGTTGTAGGTGATCTGCTCGCGGAGTTGGCCGGCGAACTCCTCGGAGTCGGTCTTGGACACCCCTTGGGAGTCGGTGATCGTCTCGCTGCGGGTGCCGCTGGCCTGCTTGTCGCCGTGCATGCCGCGGTAGTAGAGCGCGGTGGTCTTCGAGCGGGTTCCGGAGGCTTCACCGACGCTGGTGGTGACCGTGTTGTAGCCACGCCAGATTCCCCAGGTACGGTACTTGGCCTGGGAAATAGGCGATTCATCGTCGTAGGCCCAGGCGCCGCCGCCGGTGTAGCTGTAGCTGGTCTCCCTCAGGGGTGCACCGCCGGTCGGGTCGGATTCGGTGACCTGGGTGACAACGTACTTGTGGAAGAAGTCGGTGCGCGGCTGCGGGTTGTCACCGCCGGTGGGGTTGGTCGGCGGGGGGGGTTAGCCCTTGATCGGGGACACCCTGATCATTGGATCGTGAGGATCCGAAGAACAGGAGTTCCCGTTGGGGACGTCGAAGTACTCGCCT
>NZ_JBSGBN010000215.1:0-7409 GCF_053601275.1 Streptomyces sp. NPDC004752
CTCGGCGGCCCCTGCCGCGACCGCCCCGGAAGCGGTCTCGAACACCGCCCCGGAAGCGGTCTCGGACGCCGGCGCGGAGGTGGGTTCGGGCGCCGGCGCGGACATCGGCGAGGCGACCGTCGTCACCGCGGCCCCGTCGAGCCCCGCGGCCTCGTCGAGTCCGGCGGACTGCGTTCCGGCCCCCGGATCGGCGCCACCGGCCAGCCGGTCGGCCCCTCCGCCCGGGTCGAAGCCGGGCACCTCCCCGCCCACCACCGACGAGGTCGGCCCCCGGACCGTCCCGGACGCGCCCGGCCTGCCCGACGGCGGCGGCCCGGTCCCCGACGACACCACCGTCACCGACATCATCTTCGACAGCCCCACCGGCGTCCTCGGCGGCTGAATGTCCGAGGTGGCGCCGACACCGGTCGAAGAACCGGACGAATCCTGGCAAGGTGGCCCCATGTCCGATCGGGGAGCGAGCGCCCCGTCGGTCCCGGGCGACTGGCCCGCCCACCCGGATCCGTTCCTGGCGCTCAACGGCATGGGCACCTTCGACTGGGACCTGGACACCGGTCTTTACCACATGGACGCCCAGGCCCACGAGGTGTTCGACCTGCTTCCCGAGGAGTACGACGGTCGCCTGGATTCGCTCGCCAGCCGGGTGCCCCAGCCGGAGGCCAGCCGGATCGACGCCGTGGTCTCCCGCGCCATCAAGGACGGCAGCGAGAACTACGGGGCCTACTTCCGTATCCGCCGCCGCGACGGCGGATACCGCTGGACGCACACCCAGGGCTACATCCGGCGCGACGAGACCGGCAGGCCGCGCCGCGTCATCGGCATCGTCCGCGACGCCACCCGGGAACTGGAGGACAGCGAGGCGCGCAGTCTGCGGGCCGCACAGGACGCGGCCTTCCGGCGGCAGAGCAATGTCGTGCAGGTCATCACCGTCGCGCTTTCGCACGCCCGCAGCGTCCAGGACGTCATCGACGTACTCAAGGACACCGACGGCGTACGGCACCTCGGCGCGGCCAACCTGGTGATGGGCCTGGTGGAGGCGGGCCGGATCCGGCTGGTCGCCGAGGGCCCAGAGGGCAGCTTCGTGCCCGGCACCCGGGTCACCGGGATCGACGAGCCGTACCCGATGAGCGAGGTCGTGCGCATCCTCAGCCCCCGCTTCATCGAGTCCCCGCAGGAGTTCGCCGAGGGCTATCCGATCCTGTGGCAGCACATCACCGAACTCGGCATCACCTCGGCCGCCTATCTGCCGCTCATCGCCCAGGCCCGCCCGATCGGCGCCATGGGCCTGCTCTACAACGACCGGCGCGGCTTCTCGGCGCAGGAGCGGGCCGTGCTGGTCGCCCTCGGCAGCCACATCGCGCAGAGCCTGCAACGGGCCATGCTCTACGAGCAGGAGCGAGACCTCGCCCGGAGCCTCCAGCAGGCCATGCTGCCGCGCACCATCCCGAGCGTCCGCGGCGCCGACGTCGCCGTCCGCTACCGTGCCGGCTCCGCCGCGGGCTCCCTCGGCCGGGACATCGGCGGAGACTGGTACGACCTCATCCCGCTGCCGGGCGGCCGGGTCGGCGCCGTCATCGGCGACGTCCAGGGGCACGACACCCATGCGGCGGCCGTCATGGGCCAGCTGCGCATCGTGCTGCGCGCCTACGCCGCCGAGGGACACACCCCGGCCACCGTGATGGCCCGGGCCTCGGTGTTCCTGCACGAGCTGGACACCGACCGGTTCGCCACCTGTCTGTACGCGGAGGCGGACCTGTCCACCGGGGTGGTCCAGATGGTCAGGGCCGGGCACATCGACCCGCTGATCCGGCACCCGGACCGCAGCTGCCGCCGGGTGCCGGTCGACGGCGGGCTGCCGCTCGGCCTGTCCGCCGAGTTCGGGCGGCTCGAATACCCGGTCAGCACCCTCGAACTCGACCCGGGCCAGACGCTGCTGCTGTGCACCGACGGTCTCGTCGAACGACCCGGCACCGACCTCGACGACGGGGTGCGGACCCTCACCGAGCTCATCGGCGCCGGACCGGAGGACGTCCGCGAACTCGCCGACCGGCTCATCGACGTGGCCGAGGAGCGCGGCGGCGACGACGATGTCGCCCTGCTCCTGCTGCGCCGCCGCAGCGCCGACGCGGCGCGGCGCGTCGGCCGGCTCCAGCAGCATGTGGCGCCCGGCGACCCGGAGGCCCTGACCCTGGCCCGGCACATGATCCGCGCCGCGGTCCGCGCCTGGGGCGCCCGCGACCGCGCCGACGAGATCGAGCTGGCCGCCGACGAACTGATCACCAACGCGCTCCTGCACACCGAGGGCTCCGCGATCGTCACGCTCAGGGTGCTCGGCGGCAGCGAGCGCAGGGTGCGCGTCGAGATCGAGGACTCCTCAAGTGCCCTGCCGCGCCGCCGGGACGCGGGGGAGTCCGAGCTCTCGGGGCGCGGTCTGCTGGTGGTCGACCGGCTCGCCGACGTGTGGGGCGTGGAGGCGCGGGGCGGCGGCAAGTGCGTGTGGTGCGAGTTCCGGATGGGGGAGCGAGGCTGACCACTTGAGGTCCCGGGTGGCACTCTGGAGCCATGCCGGAACTCCCCGAGGTGGAAGCGCTCAAGGACTTCCTGACGGAGCGGCTGGTCGGCCGCGAGGTCGTCCGGGTGCTGCCGGTCGCGATCAGCGTCCTGAAGACCTACGACCCGCCGCTCTCCGCGTTCGAGGGCAGCGAGGTCACCGCCGTGCACCGATACGGCAAGTTCCTCGACATCGAGGGGGACACGGGCCTGCACTTCGTGACGCACCTGGCCCGCGCGGGCTGGCTCCAGTGGAAGGACCGGCTGCCGGACGGTCTGCCGCGCCCCGGCAAGGGGCCGCTCGCGCTGCGGGCCGCCCTCGCGGACGGCGCGGGCTTCGACCTGACCGAGGCCGGCACCCAGAAGCGGCTCGCGGTGTACGTCGTACGGGAGGTGCGGGAGGTGCCCGGCGTGGCCCGGCTCGGTCCCGACCCGCTCGCCGACGACTTCGACGAGACCCGGCTCGCGGCCCTGCTTTCGGACGAGCGGCGGCAGCTCAAGGGCGCGCTGCGGGACCAGAGCCTGATCGCCGGCGTGGGCAACGCCTACAGCGACGAGATCCTGCACGCCGCGAAGATGTCCCCGTTCAAGCTCGCCGCGTCCCTGACGCCGCAGGAGACCCGGCGGCTGTACGAGGCGCTGCGCACCACCCTGACGGAGGCGGTCGCCCGCTCCCGGGGGCTGGCCGCCGGACGGCTCAAGGCGGAGAAGAAGAGCGGACTGCGGGTGCACGGCCGCACCGGGGAGCCCTGTCCGGTCTGTGGCGACACCATCCGCGAGGTGTCGTTCAGCGATTCGTCGTTGCAGTACTGCCCGACCTGCCAGACGGGCGGCAAGCCGCTGGCGGACCGCAGGATGTCCCGGCTGCTGAAGTAGTAACAGAGCGCGCCGGACTCCGTTCGCCCTGGTCAGCGGCTGTTCAGGGTCACCAGGCGGGTTCCGTCGTCGGTGCGCAGCTCGTAGTGGTCGATCTCCTCGGGGTGCATCGCGGAGGTACCCCGCAGGGTGTTCGTCCCGCCGTCGTGGCCGGGCGCGGCCCAGCTGGTGAGAATCTGCTCGGTGCCGTCCCGGCCGACGGCGATCAGCCGACAGGAACGCGGGCCCGCCCCGTCCTTGACCTTCAGCACGACCTCGGTGCCGTATGCCTCGTCCTCGCTCGTCAGCTGCGCCCACACCCCGGAGGCCGCGTCGGTCGTCGCCGTGACCCGTACGGACGCCGTCCCGTGCGCGGCGTAGACGGCGACGCCGGGACCGGCGACGGCGAACACCAGCGAGGCGGCCAGGCCGTACAGGAGGCGCCGGCGGCGCGCCCGGCGCCGTGCAGTGACCTCGCCGAGCAGCCGGTCCAGCAGCCGGGGGCCCGGCTGGGCCAGCGGGTGCACAAAGCGCGGTGTGGCCCGCCGATACAGCATCAACTGCCGTGCGGCAGGACCGAATTCGGTCACATGGGCCGTGCAGCTGGGGCACTCCATGAGGTGGTCCTCGAAGCGGAATGCCGCCGCCTCGTCCAGCACGCCGAGCGCGTAGGCGCCGACGTCGCGATGCCGTTCCAGGGACCTCATGCCGAATCCTCGTGCCGTTGGGTTGCGGGTGGGTGACTCCGTGCCCCCACCGGTACGCACCGGACGGCCGAATCACTCAAGCCACGTCCACAATCGCCGTCCCTGGAGCAACCCAGGGATTCGGAGCGGCCCGGCCCGCGGATTGGTCCGTCGCGAAGAACGCTCGAAGAAGGCTCGAAGGAACCCCCAAGAAGCCTCGAAGCCCTCTTGAGAAGCCTCGAAGGAACCTCAGAAGAGATGGATGGCGAGATGGCCGAGGGGCAGCCCGAGCCGCCAGGCGGGGGTCCACACCTTCGGGCCGTCGTCCTCGGCGACCAGCGGGCCGCCGCCCGGCACCGCGTCCAGGTCGGGGGCGAGCAGTTCGGTCTCCTGGAGCCAGCGCCAGGCGTCCGCGGCGAGGTCCAGGTCCGGCGCGGGGGCGCCGGAGTCGACCGCCGCGGCCGCCAGCTGGGCCATGCGCTGACGCACCCAGTCCTGCCACGGCTGGTCGTACGCCGTCAGCGAGAGCCAGGTCTCCAGCTGGGAGACGACCTGGATGCCGGAGAGCTCGCCGTCGGCGTCGGACAGGAACACGGTCAGGGCCAGCGCGTCCCGGCCGGCCCGGAACTCGAAGGACGTGGGCGGCATCAGATCGCCGGTCCGCAGCAGCTCGTCGGCGATGTACTCGGCGTAGAACCAGGCCATGGGGACGGTCAGCGCGTCGCCGCCGGTGCCGTCCGTGTTCTCTCGACCTCTGTGCGGCATCCCGTCCTGCCTTCCTCCGGTACCTGCGCGTCGCCCGAACCCCGCCCGGTCCGGAACACGGATGAAGACAGCTGATTGCTCCAACCGGGTCCACAGCAAGGCGCTTTGCCGAGGTTTGACCCAGGGCCCCGTTTCACCGCAGGTCGGGCGCGTATCCCGGCAGAACCCGGCGCAGGGCGCGCAGCGCGTAGTACGCGCGGGACTTCACCGTACCCGGTGGAATGCCCAGCGTTTCCGCGGCTTCCGCCACACTCGCCCCACGGAAATACACGAGCACCAGTACGTCACGGTGTTCCGGAGTGAGAGTCTTCACAGCCTCGCGGACATCCAGGGTGGCGGCCGAGCGCTCGGCGTGGTCGGCGCACACCCGCGCGTTCTCCAGGATCGCGTCGCCGACCTCCGGCGGTCGTGCCTGCCGGGCCCGCCGCGCGTCGATCGCCAGCCGTCGGCCCACGGTCAGCAGCCAGGGCCGCACCGAGTCGAAGGCGTCGGCGCGCAGCGCCTCGGGGTGCTGCCAGGCGCGTACGAAGGTCTCCTGCACGAGGTCCTCGGCGCGTTGCCGGTCCCCGTCGCACAGCCGCAGCAGCAGCGCGAAGAGCGGCCGGCCGTGCTCGCGTTGCAGCGCGGCCAGCTCGTGCTCGGCGGTCGTCGTCCCGTGGTGAAGGGTGGTTCCGGCCGTCATGGCCCCATGGCAGCGCAGGGCGCGTCGACGGGACAGGGTGCGCACCGGGATCTGCGACGGACGGTCGATCGCGTCGATGAACGGTTCGGCGAACGGTCCATGACGGCTCGTCAGCGGCACCGGACGGGTTAAAGAGAGCCCCTGGGTCGTTTGGGGCGGCCGTCATATTCGTACCCATTTGTCTGTAAATACGAAACGTGACGGTGATTCGAGAACATCCGGGGTGAGCTGATGATCGCACGCAGACGCCAGGTGGCCCTGGCCCTGACCGTACTCCTCGCGGCGGCCGCCGCCTGCCAGGCCGAGGCCCGGAAGGGGCCGCCCGCGCCCGCACCCCCGGCGCCGACCGCTGCCCGCGGCTTCACCCTCGTCGCCTCCGGCGACGTCCTGCCGCACACCTCCGTGATCGAGCGGGCGGGCTTCGACGCGGGCGGAGCCGGCTACGACTTCCGCCCGATGCTGGCCGGTGTGCAACCCGTCGTCAACCGCGCCGATCTGGCGCTGTGTCACATGGAGACCGTGTACGGGGCGAACGGCGACTACTCGGGCTACCCCGCCTTCAAGTCCCCGCCGGAGATCGCCCCGAGCCTCGCCGCCACCGGCTACGACGGCTGCTCCACCGCCTCCAACCACGCCCTGGACGACGGTTCCCAGGGCATCGCCCGCACCCTGGACGCCATGGACCGGGCGGGCCTGCGGCACTCCGGAACGGCCCGCACCGAGGGCGAGGCCGACGCGGTCACCACCTTTCAGGCGGGCCCGGCGCGGGTCGCGCATCTGTCGTACACCTACGACACCAACGGCTTCGCGCCGCCGGCCGGGCAGCCCTGGGCGGTCAATCTGATCGACGAGGGCCGGATCATCGCCGACGCCCGCGCCGCCCGGAAACAGGGCGCCGACGTGGTCGTCGTGTCCCTGCACTGGGGCACCGAATGGCAGGACGACCCCGACGACCGGCAACTCGCCCTCGCCAAGCGCCTCACCGCCTCGCGGACCGCCGGCCGCCCCGACCTCGACCTGATCATCGGCACCCACGCCCACATCCCGCAGGCGTACGAGAAGATCAACGGGACCTGGGTGGTGTACGGCATGGGCGACCAGATCGCCGGCGAGATGTACAACCGGCAGGGGCTGCAGGATCCGCGCGGCAACCAGTCCACGATCGCCCGCTTCGCCTTCTCCCCGCCCGCCCGGCCCGGCGCCCGCTGGGAGGTGACCCGGGCCGAGTTCATCCCGCAGCTGTACGACCTCGACGCGGGCCGCGTGGTCAACCTCAACGCCGCCATCGCCGACGGCGCCGAACTGACCGCCGTGCGCAACCGGATCCGCGACGTGGTGCTCGCCCGCGGCGCCGCCAAGGACGGTCTGGTCATGGGGGAGTGACCCGCCCCGCCGGCCGCCCGGCGAGCCCGGAGCCGGACCCGGCCTGTCCGGGCGGATCGGCCGGATCGGCCGTGCTGGGGTCGAACGGATCCGGACCCGGGCTGTCCGGATCGGCCGTGCTGGGGCCGATCGGCTGGTCGCGGGCGGGGCCGCGTCTTCGTGGGTCCAGCGCCGCCCCGCCGGCCTGGTCCGTGCCCGCTCTGCCTGTGCTGAGTTCCCTGTGGCGTTGTCCTGCTTGCGGCCAGTCTGTCGCGAGTCAGGGGTCTACGCCTGGGTCGGTCGGACGTGGCCTGTCTGGGGCGGCCTGGCCGTGATCGGGTCGGTCGGCTGGTCGCGGGCGGGGTCGCGTTTGCGGGTCCGGCGTGGCGCCGTCGGCCTGGTCCTGGCGCGCTTTGCCTGTGCTGAGTTCCCTGTGGCGTTGTCCTGCTTGCGGCCAGTCTGTCGCGAGTCAGGGGTCTACGCCTGGGTCGGTCGGACGTGGCCTGTCT
>NZ_JBSGBN010000215.1:7509-10063 GCF_053601275.1 Streptomyces sp. NPDC004752
GGGGCGGCCTGGCCGTGATCGGGTCGGTCGGGCCGTGATCGGTCAGGCCGGGTCGGTCGGTCGGGTCGTCGCGGCAAGGCCGCGTCTTCGTGGGTCCGGCGTCGCGCCGCTCGCTCGGTCCGGGCGTGCGTCCGGGAGATACGGCCTCGCCCGGTCACCGGTCCCAGGTCCGCGGTTCTGACGCGGAGCAGCCCGGGCGGAGCAGCTCGGGCGGTGCGGGGCGGTGTGCAGGGGGACCGGTTAAGGCACCACCGTCACCGGCCAGCGGCCCGCCTTCACCAGGCGGATCGCCACCGAGCCGATGATCCGGTGACCGGCCTGTTCGGACGCGCCCACCACGACCGCGTCCGCCTTGAGCTCGTCGGCCGCCTTCACCAGGCCGTTGTAGGGGTCGCCACGGAACGTGTGGAACTCCCAGCGCATATCGAATATCCCCTTGACCCGCTCGGCGGACTCACGGATCTGGGCGGCGAGGTCCTCGGCGATCTCGTCCGTCGTCTCCGCCACCGGCGCTCCGAGCGCGGCCCCCGCGGCCAGCACCGGCTGCACATAGACGACGGCGAGCAGCGCGTGCTGCCGCCGGGCCAGACCCGCGGCATAGGCCGCGGCCCGCAGCGAGGACTCGGAGCCGTCCACCCCGACCACGATGACCTTCGGCCCGTCCGTGCCCCGTTCGAACCTGTGCGCATGCTGCTCGTGCTGTTCCGTCACGGCCGTGAGGTTATCGGAAACCGCAGGTCCCGCCCCCCTCCGGGAGCCTTCGACGGGCGAGCGGCCCCCGCGGTTCCTAGAGTCGGAACCATGAGTGCCACCGCTCAGGCCGCCCAGGGGAAGGACACCGCGGGCCCCGTACCGCCGCCCGCGGACCGCTTCCTCAGCCGGGTGCCCCAGGGCTTCGCCGCCTTCTTCGGCGCCCTCGCCCTGCTCTGCGCCCTCCTGGCGGTCAGCGCCCCGCTGCGCGTCCTGCTCCGTCCGCTGGCCCGCACCCTCGACCTGCTGTTCGTCCCGGTCAGCGCCAACCTCGCGTACGCCGTCTTCCTGTTCCTGCTGGCCGCCGCGACCGCCGCCCGCAAACGGGCCGCCTGGTGGCTGGTCGTGGTCTACCTCGGCCTGGTCGTCCTCACCGACGTGCTGGGCCTCGCGGTCGACCTGTACGCCGAGTCGATCCCGTCCCTGGTGGTGTGCGGGCTCGCGCTGATCCTGCTGGTGGTGGCCCGCGGGGAGTTCTACGCCGCCTCCCGGCGCGGTGCCGTGTGGCGGGCGCTCGGCGTCCTGCTGGCCGGGCTCGTCGTGGCGATCCTGCTCGGCTGGGGCCTGGTCGCGCTGTTCCCCGGCACCCTGCCGCCCGGACAACACCTGGCCTGGGCCGCCGCCCGGGTCTGCGGCGGACTGGTCTCCGGCACGGCCTTCGACGGCCGCCCGCCCCGCCCGGTCACCTTCCTGCTGGGCCTGTTCGGCGCGCTCGCCCTGCTCAACGCCGCCGCCGCACTGTTCCGTTCGCAGCGCCTCGAAGCGGCCCTGCACGGCGACGAGGAGGCCCGCATCCGCGCCCTCCTGAAGGCCCACGGCGAGGACGACTCCCTCGGCTACTTCGCCACCCGGCGCGACAAGGCCGTCGTCTTCACCGCCAGCGGCAAGGCGGCTGTCACCTACCGCGTCGAAACCGGGGTCTGCCTGGCCAGCGGCGACCCGGTCGGCGACCGCGAGGCATGGCCACACGCCATCGCCGCCTGGCTCGACATGGCCCGTCGGCACGCCTGGGCGCCCGCCGTGATGGGCGCCTCCGAGGCCGGCGCCACCGCCTACGCGCGCGCCGGGCTCGGCGCCCTCCAACTCGGCGACGAGGCGATCCTGCACGTGGCCGGCTTCGACCTCGACGGCCGCGACATGCGCGTCACCCGCCAGGCAGTGCACCGCGTCCGCCGTACCGGAGCCACCTGCCGCGTCCGTCGCCACGCGGCACTGACCGAGGCGGAGATGGAGGAAGTCGTCGACAAGGCCGACGCCTGGCGGGACACCGAGACCGAACGCGGCTTCTCCATGGCCCTGGACCGGCTCGGCGACCCGGCGGACGGCGACTGCCTGCTCGTCGAGGCGCTCGGCGCGGACGGCCGGCTGCTCGCCCTGCTCTCCTTCGTGCCCTGGGGCACCGACGGCGTCTCCCTCGATCTGATGCGCCGCGACCGCGGCGCCCCCAACGGCGTCATGGAGTTCATGGTCGCCGAGCTGTGCGCGGCGGCCCCCAAGCTCGGCGTGCGCCGGATCTCCCTGAACTTCGCGGTCTTCCGCTCGGTCTTCGAGGAGGGCGCCCGCATCGGCGCCGGGCCCGTGCTGCGGCTGTGGCGCCGCATGCTGCTGTTCTTCTCCCGGTGGTGGCAGCTGGAGGCCCTGTACCGATCCAACGCCAAGTACCACCCCGAGTGGTACCCGCGCTTCATCTGCTACGGCGAGGCCGCCTCCCTCGCCCGCATCGGCCTGGCCTCCGGCATCGCCGAGGGCTTCGTCGCCGTACCGTCGCTGCGCAAGCTGTGGGGGAAGGGACACCCGGGCGCCG